>DAOWIN010000111.1 GCA_030640885.1 Candidatus Omnitrophota bacterium | reverse complement strand
TTTGAAGCTTCTGCAGGAGAAATAGAAGGAGATGTCCTCGGCTTCACTAAAGAACTATTAAGACGAAAAATGCTTATAGATAGAAAGGAAAAGAAAGAAGGGAAAAAGAAAGAGGAATTAGGAGATAGGAGAGAGGAGTTAGGGGATAAGAAGCAGGAGTTAGGAGATAGGAAACAGGAATTAGGGGAAGAAAGAGAAAAGACAGAAAAGGAAGAAAAGAAAGAAAAAGCAGAAACAGAAAAACAAGAAAGAGAAGTCCCTAAGAAAAAGGAGAAATGGGAGAAACCGCAGTTGATTGTGTTAGTGCGGGGGAAGCCCGAGGAGTCGATTTTGAATGCGTGTAAGAATCACCAGGTGAGCGGGGAGGGACCTGACATCACTTATCAAGGGTGTGAAGCCGAGGTTTCGTGTGACCCGCCCTGCGACGCGTCCGCTGCCAGCTAATTAACCCTTGATATGAAACAGTTAACAAAAAACAGAGGACAGATAAGAAAAGACAGAGGAAAAAAGAAGGTTGAGGTTGAAAAAAAAATTAACTAGAGGTGAATTATGAATAGACAACTAACAGCAATCATTGAACGAGAGGGTAATGAATATGTATCCCTATGCCCAGAAATGGATGTGGCAAGTCAGGGTGATACCATTGACGAAGCAAGAAGGAATTTATGCGAGGCGTTAGAGCTGTTCTTTGAAATGGCTTCACATGAGGAAGTTAAGGAGAGATTACACAATGAAGTTTATGTTACGAATGTGGAGGTAGCCGTTGGGTAAATTGCCTATTTGTTCAGGCAGAGAGGTTTGCCGTATTCTCGAAAGGCATGATTTTTCCGAGGTAAGAAGATGGGGGAGTCATATTGTGATGCAGCGAATGTTGCTTGATACCTACTTCCACTGCCTACTTGCACGGATAGTGCAAGTAAAGTATATTAGAAATGACATAGAAGTGGGTGTCGGGGTAGAGCGAAATTATGAGTAAATTAAGGGAAATAAAAAAAAGAATCGGAGGAATAAGGGAGATTGAGGGAATTACCAATGCGATGAAGTTGGTGGCTATGTTAAGGTTAAAAAAGATGGAAAAGGGAACCTTGCAGGGACGCAATTATACCCAAAGCATAAAGGATTTATTATCAACAGTGCAAAAGGGATATAACAGCGTTAAAAAAGGGGAGAGAAGTAATAAAGCAGGAGCAGTTGTCATTACTTCGCAGAGCGGTTTGTGCGGAACCTTTAATAACAGAGTTATCCAAACAAGCGAGCGCTTTTTTAGAACTCAGCCTTGTCAACTGATTGTTATTGGGAAAAAGGGAATTAATTATTTCAAACATAGGGGGTATGAGGTAGTTAAACATTATGCCCAGCCGTCAATGGAAGAATTGAACAGTGTTTCGCAACAAATAAGCAAGAACATCCTTCCTTTTTATTTAGAAAACAAATGGAACGAGGTTTATTTAATCTATTTTAAATTTAAGTTAGGTCTCTCAGATACTATCATTTTGGTTAAGTTATTACCTTTAGAAAATATGGGGCAAACGGAGTTGGCAAAAAATGAGTTTTTATTTGAGCCTTCGCCCAGAGAAATTATCAACAATTTACTTCCTCAGTATATTGTGGCTCAGGTTCGACAGGCATTGTTGGAATCAAGATGTTCTGAAGAGTTGGAACGGATAAAGGCAATGGAATATGCCGCAGATAACTCCGATAAACTTGTAGGAGAATTAACTCAGAAATTCAACCGCGCCCGCCAAACAGCGATTACGCGGGAGATATACGGGTAGATACAGGCTGCAAGCCACAAGCTACAAGCTTTAAGCAAGCATCAATACAGAGTTATGACCTTTTTCCAAGCCGTAATTTCAGGAGTTGTCCAGGGAGTAACAGAGTTTCTGCCGGTAAGCAGTTCGGGGCATTTAATAATCTTGCATCACCTTTTAAAAATTGAGCAGGATTTTCTTTTTGACATCTTTGTCCATTTAGGAACTCTAATTGCTCTGTTAATATTTTTTTACTCTGATATTATTTCTCTGTTCCGCAAGCAAAAGAAGCTGTTTTCTTTACTCATCATTGCTTCTATCCCTACGGCTATAATCGGTTTTATGTGGGGAGATATATTTAGCAGATTGTTCGTGAACATTAAATCTGTGGGGATTATGCTTTTGATTACGGCAGTATGGTTGTTGGTCGGGGATATTAGCTCGCGTTTTATTAAAACAAAGAAACAAATACCAAATGTCTTTTCCGCTTTCTTAATCGGTATTGCTCAAGGGGTAGCTATAATTCCCGGAATTTCGCGCAGCGGAACTACAATATCCAGTGGGCTTATTTGCGGTTTAGATAGAGAATCAGCATTTAAATTTTCTTTTCTGCTTTCTATTCCGGCTGTTTTTGGGGCATTGTTATTCAAAAGCAAAGATTTTTCCTTATCCTGCAATCCTAATTTGATTATTGGAATGTTAATAAGTGGAATAGTGGGTTATTTTTGCCTGCACCTTTTACTTAATCTAATGCGAAAGAGGAAGCTCTACATCTTTGCAATCTATTGTTTTGCAGTAGGGGTAGGGGTTTTGGTTCTAAATGGATAAAAACCATAAAAATAAAATAATTGCCTTATTCTTATTGGGTGCGGCGGCATTTATATTACTTTCCTTATTTTCTTTTCAACAAACAGACCTTTCCTTTTTTGTTTCTTCTCCTAATTCATCCTGCGAAAATTATGGCGGTATAGTGGGAGCCTATCTTTCTTTCTTTTTCCTTTCGACTTTAGGTTTCCCCGCTTATCTAATTCCTCTAATTTGTTTGCTTTGGGGGATAGATAAACTAAAAAAGAAAGAGATGGGTGCAGAAAAGTCTTTTTTTGTTCAACTTGCCGGCATCTCTATGTTTCTTATCTGTTTCTCTGCGTTGTTAAGCAAAAAGGATAACATTTGGGAAGCAGGAATTTTGGGGATTTATCTTTTTTCCAGCCTATACAAATATTTTAACGATGGGACTTATATTATAATTGTTGTCTTTTTCATTCTTTCTTCTTTTTTAATTAAGGATCTGTTTTTCTTTTCCTCCTTTTTAAACATAGCCAAAAAAATAAGGTTGGCATTAGTCAACGGTTTGACTAAATTAAACGCTAAATTCAAACAAAAGAAAGAGGAAAGAAAAAAACATTTTGAACAAATAAGAGCTTCTCGTTTAAAAGAAAATATTAAAAAACCGCACATAAAAATTGCTTCTCGAGTGCCATCTGAAAAAAATCATTTACCTAAAAAAAGGTTGCTCAGAACAGAAACCTCTGTTTCTGTTGCAAATGAAGATATTGAGAATGAAACAGCAACATATCAATGTCCTCCTCTCAGCCTTCTCAAATCCCCGCCTCCTCTTGAACAAAGAAAGATTAAAGATAATTTGCAGGCGAATGCCAAAATTTTAGAAGAAACACTTTTAGATTTTGGAATTGAGGTAAAGGTTGTTGGTATAAATCGCGGGCCGGCGGTTACCTGTTACGAGCTTTTACCTGCCGCTGGGGTGAAAATTAATAGAATTGTAAATCTTAGTGATAATATCGCTTTAGCAATGAAGGCACAGAGCGTGCGTTTTATTACCCCTATTCCGGGTAAAGCCGCAGTGGGAGTAGAGGTTCCCAATTCTTCAACTACGATAGTCTATTGCCAAGAGATTTTGAGCTCTGAGCATTTTAACAAAAGCAAGTTTCTTATTCCATTGGTTTTAGGAAAGGATGTAACGGGGATGCCGTTGCTTGCTGATTTAGCTGAGATGCCTCATCTTTTGATTGCTGGAGCCACCGGCAGCGGAAAGACGGTTTGTGTAAATAATCTAATTATCAATCTCTTATTTAAATTTTCTCCCGATGAATTAAAACTTTTAATTATTGATCCCAAAATGATAGAACTCTCCGCTTTTAATGATATTCCCCATTTGCTTTGCCCGGCGGTTACCGACGCCAAAAAAGCGGCGTTAGCTTTAAAATGGGCAGTAACAGAAATGGAAAGAAGATTCCATCTCTTGGCTGAAGTTGGGGCGCGTAATATTAAAATCTACAATGAAAAACAGAATAAAAATGTTTTACCCTATATTATTATTTTGGTAGATGAATTGGCTGATTTAATGATGACTGCCTCTAAAGAGGTGGAGGGAACAATTACCCGTTTAGCTCAGCTCTCGCGGGCAGTAGGAATTCATATTATTTTAGCTACTCAACGTCCCTCAGTAGATGTAATTACTGGTGTAATTAAGGCAAATTTTCCGGCGCGTATTTCTTTTAAGGTTGCTTCTAAAGTTGATTCTCGCACAGTTCTGGATGTGAACGGGGCTGATAAATTATTGGGAAATGGAGATATGCTTTTCTTGCAACCCGGTTCATCTAAGCCCACCCGTGCTCAGGGGGTTTTGGTTTTTGATGAAGAAATAGAAAGAATAGTCAATTTCTTAAAGAAACAAGGAAAGCCGATTTACGATGAAAAGATTTTAAGAAAAGATTCCAAAGAAAGCAGAACAGGTTTAGAAAAGGACAATCTCTATGAAGAGGCGGTGGAAATGGTTTTGCAGAGCAAACATGCCTCTGTTTCTTTATTGCAAAGAAGATTGGGAATTGGTTATTCCCGCGCCGCCCGCATTATTGATATGATGGAAGAAGAGGGTATTGTTGGTCCTCCTGTAGGGAGCAAGCCGCGAGAGATATTAATAGATAGAGAATAGAGAAATTTTATTTTTCTTTCTTAATAAAAACTTTTAAATTATTTAACAAAAGTTTTTGACAAAAGAAAAAATTATACTATAATCCTTTCAAGTAGAAATTGAGAGGATTTTACAAGAAGAAACTTATAGAAATTTATTGTTTTTTAATTTCCATCAATTTCGTGAGCCCGAAGGGCGAACAAGTTTCTATCAATTTCTATTAATTTCGTGAGCGTAGCGAACATTTATGGGGATTAAAATGAAAAAAATATTGAGCATATTGGCAGTAGGGATAATTTTTAGTTTAATAAGTTCAAATGCTTTTGCGGCGGTAATGCGGCATTGGACAGAAGTTTATAAGGAATATCGGCCTATAGTTTCTCAAAATAGCACATTACCTCAAGAGGATCTTATCGCTAATGCGGATGAAGGGCGCGGCATTTCTCCAGACTTATTGATAAAAGTTGCCGACAGTATTGTTCCCGGAGCATCCGCGGAAGAAACATCTGCCCCCGATGTAATTTTAGTAGAAGATTTTGAAACAGGGTTATCTCCAAATCCTCAAGGAGCGGATCTAAGCGTAATAACTACTGAACAAGCTCACAGCGGCAGATACTCTTTGGAATTGGTTAATTCAGGTAAGGGACTTTGGGCTTCTTATGGTTTGCGATATCCTTTTGAAAATGTCCCCGAAGGTATAAATTTCACCCAATACGATTTATCTTTTTATGGAAAGGGAAAAGACAAAGGTATAGCAGTTAGTTTTGTAGATGAGCGCGGAAGGTATTCCAGTCCCGACGGGAGAGAAGATTTTGTATTATCTGATGATTGGGAACAATACAAAATAGATTTAAACCGTACGGAGAGTAAAGAAGTAAATGTAAGTAATATAATTCAATTATCCCTGCATCACGGAGATGAGGCGTGGTGGGTTCCTCTCAGCAATTCGGATTCATCCGCTTTTATTGATGATATTATGCTTGTTAAAAACGGAACTGAAATATCTCAATCTGCTCAGCCTACATCAGAGAAGAAACTTACGGTTGAAGTAAGCGAGGTTAAAATTACCAATTCCAATGAAAAAGTGGAGAAAACTTGGTGGGGAAAACGCTGGTGGGTGGCATTCAAAGCGTATTTTGGTATGAGTTAAGCAATTTCTATAACATAACTAAAATTTTTCTATCATTCTTACAATAAGACAGTTTAATTAAAATACTCAAAATACCCCCAATTTCGGGGTATTTTTTTTGACAAAACAGAGTATTTCTGGTAAAATTATATTGTTTTTAAACTGATGTTTAGATCTATATCTTTTTTTGGTATAAAGTGTGTAGCGTGAGGCGTGTAGCGTGTACTATCCCACTAAACAAGAATTTATCAAAAAAGCAAACAAAGGCAATTTAATCCCGATTCACAAAGAAATTCTTGCCGACATTGAGACCCCTTTGTCTATATTCAAAAAATTAGACAAAGAGAATTTTTCTTTTCTTTTAGAATCTGTAGAAAAGGGAGAGAGATGGGGGCGTTATTCTTTTTTGGGAAACGAACCTTCTTTAATATTCAAGAGTAAAGGTAAGCAGGTAGAAATAATCAAACAGGGAATCTGTCAAAAGTTCACCACGCGAGAACCCTTAACAGAATTAAAAAAGCTCATTTCTCAATACAAACCGGTAGAGGATAAAAAACTTCCTTATTTCTGGGGCGGATTGGTGGGTTATGTAGGTTATGATAGCATCTGTTTTTTTGAACCGGTTTTAGCTGCTGACGATAAGAATATTGACGATTTAAATCTACCTGATTTTTTCTTTGTTCTTGCTCAGCAGGTACTTATTTTTGACCATCTTCAGCAGAAAATAAAGATTGTTGTTAATGCGGGTGTGCCAGTCACCAGTCACCAGTCACCAGTTACCAGTCAAAAAGAAAGAGAAGAAAGATTGGAAAGGATATACACAGAGAGTACTGAAAGGATTGAACAGATTATTCAGCAGATAAGCAAGCCATTGAAAGGGCAGTCTCCTTTAACAGTTTCTTGTAACAATTTAAAACAGAAAAACTGGAAGAGCAATTTTTCCGAACAAGAATTTGAAACAGCGGTCAATAAGGCAAAAGAGTATATTCGGCAGGGTGATATAATTCAAGCAGTTCTTTCTCAAAGATGGGAAACAAACCTTGATTGTTTACCTTTGGACATCTATCGCGCCCTGCGATGTATTAATCCATCACCCTATATGTTTTATCTAAATTTTAAGGAATTGAAGTTAATTGGTTCCTCGCCGGAGATTTTGGTGCGCTGTGAGCAAGAGAAAGCAGAGCTGAGGCCAATTGCTGGAACGCGCAGGCGGGGCAAAGATGAGGCTGAAGATAAAAGATTGACTGAGGAATTGCTAAATGATCCCAAAGAAAAAGCCGAGCATATTATGCTTGTAGATTTAGGCAGAAATGATCTTGGTCGGGTTTGCAAATATAGCACTATTTCTATTTCCGAATTGATGGTAATTGAAAAGTATTCGCATGTAATGCATATTGTCTCTCAATGCGAGGGGAAGTTGAAAAAGGATAAAGACATCTTTGCTCTATTTGAAGCCTGTTTTCCGGCAGGTACGGTAAGCGGCGCTCCTAAAATAAGAGCAATGCAGATAATTGCTGAATTAGAAAGAAACAAAAGGGGTCCTTATGCCGGAGCAGTGGGCTATTTTGGTTTTTCGGGAAATCTTGATTCCTGTATTACTATCAGAACAATATTAGTAAAAAAAGATAAAATTTATATCCAAGCGGGAGCGGGAATTGTTGCCGATTCTCAACCGAAGAAGGAATACGAAGAAACGAAAAATAAAGCAAAGGCGATGATAAAAGCAGTAGAAATGGCAAGAAAATGGGCGAAACAAGATGATATTAGTAATTGATAATTACGATTCCTTTGTTTATAATTTAGTGCAGTATTTAGGAGAGTTTGGAGAGGAAATTGTTGTTAGGCGTAATGATAAAATCAATCTCGCCGAGATTAAAAAACTTAAGCCGCAAAAAATTGTCATCTCTCCGGGGCCGGGGAAGCCAAAGGATGCGGGGATTTGCAAAGAAATAATAAAAGCCTTTGCAGACAAGATTTCTATCTTAGGAGTTTGTTTGGGGCATCAGTGTATTGCTGAAGTCTTTGGAGGAAAAGTTGTTTTAGCGGAAAGAG
Source organism: Candidatus Omnitrophota bacterium (assembly GCA_030640885.1). GTDB lineage: Bacteria > Omnitrophota > 4484-213 > 4484-213 > 4484-213 > DAOWIN01. The sequence goes on along the minus strand of DAOWIN010000111.1, from coordinate 3,452 downwards.
TAATGCACGGCAAAACCTCATTAATTCATCATAATGCAAGGGAGATTTTTAAGGGTATTCAAAATCCCTTTACGGCTACTCGCTATCACTCTTTAATTGTCCAAAGAAAATCTTTGCCGAATATTTTTGAGGTTACGGCTTGGACCGACGAAAATGAACTAATGGGGTTAAAGCATAGACAATATTCTCTCTGGGGTGTGCAGTTTCATCCAGAGTCTATATTGACGGAGGAAGGGAAGAAGATGCTGAAGAATTTTATAAGTTTATAAGTTTATAGGTTGATAAAGTAATAAGTTAATAAGGAACTCTATAAACCGACGAGCCCCGTTAAAAGTCCTGATAGAAAAAAATTTACTAAAATTTTTTTCTATCGTCCCAGAAATGAACCTCTGACTTTTAACGGGGCGAGCGAACGGTAGCGAGTGAGGAGAAATAATGCCAAAAATTTATCTTGTTGATGTTACTAACCGAGACGGGGTGCAAACCTCTCGTTTAGGATTAGCAAAATTAGAAAAAACAATGTTGAATATTTTTCTCAACGAAACTGGGATTTATCAAAGCGAATTTGGTTTTCCGGTGACCAAACACGAAACCAATTATCTAAATGCTAATTTGGAATTAAATAAAATAGGGGTGTTGAAACCAATAATTTTAGAGGGCTGGGTAAGGGCGATACGCCAAGATGTAGAGCAAGCAGTTAAATTAACTAATATAAAGCATCTAAACCTTTCTATTTCTACCTCCCGACAGATGATTAAAGGGAAATTTCAAGGCAGAAAGACGAGAAAAGATATTATCCAGATGATGACTGAAGCAGTGGATTTGGCAAAGCAGAAAGGAATAAAAACTATCGGTGTAAATGCAGAGGATGCTTCACGCACTAAAAATGATTATCTTATAGAATTTGCTTTAGCGGCTAAAAAACATGGGGCAGATAGGATTAGATACTGCGATACTCTGGGCTATGATGACCCATTTACGATTTATAAAAGGGTTCATTTATTGGCAAAAGAAGTCAAAATTCCTATTGAATTGCATTGCCATAATGATTTAGGAATGGCTGTTGCTTGTTCAGTCGCTGGAGCAAAAGCCGCTGTTGATGCCGGTGTAGATGCTTATATAAATACTACAGTTAATGGAATTGGGGAAAGAGCAGGAAACGCTGATTTAGTTTCAACAATATTGGCAGTCAAATATTCAAGCGGGTTTGAAGACAAGTATATTTTGGATGAAAGAGTAGATTTATCAATGGCATGGAAGGTTGCTAAGTATGCGGCTTATGCTTTTGGTATTCCTATTCCTATAAATCAACCCGGGGTGGGGGCAAACGCCTTTGCTCACGAATCAGGTATTCATGCCGATGGAGCGCTCAAAGATAGGCGGAATTATGAGCTTTATAACCTTGAAGAACTGGGTCGTGGAGAGTCAGAAATTATTGAAACCGGACGCAAAATAACTGCGGGAGAATATAGCGGCATTAAGGGTTTCCGCAATGTTTATGAGCGATTAGAGATAAAGTTTAGGGATGATAAAGAGGCGGCCAAAATTCTGGAATTGGTCCGCTACGCCAATGTGCATACCCAAAAGCCTTTGACTAAGGACGAATTGAAATTTATCGCTAATTATCCAGATATCGCTAAGAAAATTTTTACGATGAAACCGCTGGATTGGAAATAGGTTACCCAGTTTCCCAGCCTCCCAGTTTCCCAGCTGGGCGACTGGTTGCTGGGTGACTTTTTTACTATGACTACTATCGTTGTTGGAATGCAGTGGGGGGACGAAGGAAAAGGTAAGATTATTGATATTTTGTCTGAGAAAGCGGATATTATCGTTCGTTATCAAGGAGGGAATAATGCCGGGCACACAATTGTTCTACCCAAAGAAAAATTTATTTTGCACCTAATCCCTTCGGGGATTTTACACAAAAATAAAAAGTGTGTTATTGGCAATGGCGTAGTTGTTGATCCCCAATCTCTAATTGAAGAAATTGTAGATTTGAAAAAAAGGGGAATTGAAATAGACAAAAATTTGTTGATTAGTGAACGTTGTCATCTTATTTTTCCTTATCATCGCATACTTGATAAGCTGCGGGAAAAAAAGGGGCTTTTAAAGATTGGAACTACCGGGCGGGGCATTGGTCCCTGTTATGCTGATAAGGTTTCCCGCTGTGGGATAAGATTTGCTGATCTTTACAGCAACGACTTTAAGAAAAAATTGAAGAATAACATAAAGGAAAAGAATGCAGTTTTAAAAACCTATGGATTTAAAGGGTTTGTCTTTACTGAAGTTTATGAGCAATATCAGGAATTTGGCGAGCGGCTAAAAAGCTATGTTTGTAATTGCGCAGCAATTCTGAATAAAGCAATTGGAAACAAAAAAAATGTTTTATTTGAGGGGGCGCAAGGAACACTTCTGGATATTGATTATGGCACCTATCCTTATGTTACTTCTTCTAACGCTATTGCTGGAGGTGTTTGTGCAGGCGCTGGGATTGCTCCTACCTCAATAGATAAAATAATTGGGGTAATAAAGGCATATACAACCAGGGTAGGCGAGGGGCCGTTTCCTGGACAATTTTCCCCTAAATTGATGCGGGAATTCCAGCATTTGGGTAAAGAATACGGGGCAACTACAGGACGGGCAAGAAGATGCGGCTGGTTTGATGCTGTGCTAGCCCGCCATTCCGTAAAAATTAACAATCTAAAAACTATAGCCATTACTAAATTAGATGTTCTTTCTAATTGCGAAACTATCAAAATTTGTACAGGCTATAGATATAAAAACGAAGTTCTCAAGGATTTGCCCGCCGATAGCGATATTTTATTTCATTGCCAACCTATCTACGAAGAATATGCTGGTTGGCAGGAAGATATTTCACAAATTAAAGAATATAAAAACCTTCCCGATAGTGCCAAAAAATATCTTTGTAAAATAGAAAAACTTTTAATGGTCAAGATTAAAATAGTATCTGTCGGTTCGGAGCGCGGGCAGACGATTTTTATATGAAAATGCGGAAAATTGCTTTATTAACAAGTGGAGGGGATGCTCCTGGGATGAATACCGCAATTCGTAGCATTGTGCGCACAGCAATTTATCAGGGTTTAGAAACAGTTGGTGCGCTAAAAGGCTACCAAGGGTTAGTTAACGCTGATTTTATTCCCTTGCAGTTAAGGAGTGTGAGCAATATTATTAACCGAGGGGGAACAATTCTAAAAACTGCCCGCTGCGCGGAATTCTTCGAAAAAGAGGGAAGAAAAAGAGCGAATGAGCATTTAAAAAAGAATAAAATTGATGCTTTAATTGTTATTGGGGGGAATGGTTCATTTTGCGGAGCGCATCTTTTAGCTCTTGAGCATAATTTTCCAGTAATTGGTGTGCCGGGAACAATTGACAATGATATTGCCGGTACTGATTTTTCCATTGGTTCGGACACAGCGGTAAATACTGCATTA
>DAOWIN010000121.1 GCA_030640885.1 Candidatus Omnitrophota bacterium | reverse complement strand
GCCCCCATCTTATTTAAGAAATTTGCCAAGTCGCTAATTTCAGGCTCTCGGGCAGGGTGGAAAATTCTTGTTTTGCCCTTTGCTAAACAGGCTGCCATCATTATATTAACAGTAGCCAATACTGATGAGCCAAAGGGTCCTTTTAAATCAATATTGTTCCCAAGTAATTTTCCTTGGACGCTAACATAGCCTTTTTCAATCCTTATTTTTGCGCCCAGTTTCTCCAAGCCCTTTAAATGCAGGTCTATGGGGCGAGGACCAATAGCACAACCGCCGGGCAGGGAAACTCTCGCCTCTCCTTTTTTTGCCACTAAGGGTCCCAACAAGCAAATAGAAGCTCGCATTGTGCTTACAAGCTCATAAGAAGCAAAAGAATTTCTAATATGAGGGTTGATTTCAATGCTGTCATCTTTTTGAATTATTTCTGCTCCCAATCCCGAAATGATTTTAAGCATTGTGAACACATCTTTTACTTTGGGGATATTTTTAAGTATAGATTTATTTTCCGCAAGAAGTGTGGCCGCTAAAATTGGCAGGGCAGAGTTTTTTGCTCCGCTAATATTCACTTCTCCCCGCAAAGGTTCACCGCCCTGAATGATTATTTTGTCCATTACTTAACAGCCACCCAGCAACCAGACGCCCAGCCGCCAGCTGGGAAACTGGGAAACTGGGTAACTGGGTAACCTATCTTGCTACTTGTTGCTCTCTACTTTCTGCTTTTTTCTTAGAATTGTCACCCTCGGAATTCCTTGATAATCTTTAACAATTTTTATCAATTTTAATTTTGATTGAGCAATAATTTTTTTTAATAAATCGTCTTGGCAGATTCCAATTTCTAAAAATAGATAGCCTTCCTTTTTTAAAAAAGAGGCAGTGCTTTTTATAATCTTTTGTAAAATAAATACACCTTTTTTACCTCCATTTAAAGCTAATCGCGGTTCTTTTCTTACCTCTGGAGCTAATGTTTTTAGGCTTGAGACAGGGACATAAGGGGGGTTGGAAACAACAATGTCAAATTTTTGTCGGGGAATATTTTTGTACAAATCTGAATAAAGAAAACGAATATTTTTTAGATTATATCTTCGGGCGTTTATCTTGGCAATTTTTAGGGCTGTTTTAGAGATGTCAGCGGTAGTTACCAAAACAGAAGGGAATGTTTTTGCTAGAGAAAGGGCAATATTCCCGCAACCAGTTCCCAGTTCCAATATGCTTTTGACTTTTGACTGTTGACTTTTGACTTTCCTTATTGTTTCCTCTGCTAATATTTCTGTTTCTGGGCGGGGAATAAAAACCCCTTTTTTAATGTTGAGCTCTAAATTTCTAAACTGCACAGAATTGAAAATGTATGCCCATGGTTCGTTGTTGATTCTTCGCTGGATCAAAGAGTCAAGCCTGTTGCTGTCTATAAGGGGGTTTTCTTTTAGATAGATCTCTCCGGATGAGCAATTTAAAAGATAACTCAAAAGAATTTCGGCATTCTTTTGCGGATTTTCTACATCCGCATCGGCAAAGGATTTTTTGGCATACTGTAGCAGTTCTAAAATGCTCATTTACTTTTGCGTTTTTGTGATTTAGCAATAGTGCTAATCACCGAGGCAAATTTTTCCACATACTCCGTTTCAAACTGGCTATTTGTATTTTTCTTTAGTTTCTCAAGGGCTTTGTTGCAGGATATTGCTGATTGGTATTCTCTGCCGCTGGTCATTGCGTCAAAGGTATCGGCAATGGCTACTACCTTTGCCTCCTTGGGAATAGCCCCGCTTTTTATTTTTTGATAACCATCTCCGTCTTCCCGTTCGTGATGATAAAGTACGATAGGAATGTATTTTTTGAAAGGTGCAATCGGCTGGAGGATTTTTGCTCCATTAGAAGGATGAGCTTTAATTATTTCAAATTCCTCGGGGGTTAGTTTCCCTTTTTTGTGCAAAATTCTATCTGGAATCCCGATTTTGCCTAAATCGTGAAGGAGTGCTCCCTGGCGGATTAATTCTTTACTCTGTGCAGAAAACCCCAATTTATCAGCTAAAAGCAATGAATATTTGCATACCCTCTGTGAATGGCCAGCAGTATAAGGGTCTTTTTCTTCCAGAGCTGTAATCAGGGATTGAATTGCGTTAAGCGAAGTTTGTTCGGTTTTCTGTTGAGATTTTCTTAATTCCTCAAGTAAGTTAAGCAGTTCTTTGTTTCTTTCTTTCAAATCAATGGCTAAATATTCTAGGTCAGAGGTGGATCTTGGTAGATGGGTTTTCTGGACAAGAGAAATTTTATCTTTTTTGGAATCAAAGAAAGCAATCTTTTTCTCGCTGTTTTTTGCTCTTTGCAGAGCCAATAAGCCCGATTTAATGAAGGTATCAGCGGACTTGATTTCAGGAGAGAGAATAGATATCCCGATGCTTACAACCAACTTAATTTTATTAGCGGGAAACAGATTTCCAATCGCAGATTTTATCTTTAGTGCATAATCAGATAGATATTCTTCATCCCTTCTTTTGTTTATTAAAATAGCAAATTTTCCCCAACCATGTTTAGCAAATATACTTTTGGCAGGGCTTTTTTTTTGCAATAGCAAGGCGAGCTTCTGAGAAATATCGCTATGATTTTTGGAAGGGATATTCTCTAGATTGTCAACAGAGAGGAAGAGCAAAGATAACCTTTTTTTCTGGTCTATTTCTGCCTGCAGCTTGAAAGAAAAATAACGTTGGGTGAACAGCCCGCTTATTTCATCGCTAATTGCCAATTTCTTTAAACGTTCTCCACTGATTAAAAGATGAAAGTATTTATAGAAATTAGTGAGGGTATAAATAGAGAAAGAAAGAAAGAAGAGGCTAAAAAAATCCAAGTAGTAACCTTTTAAAAAGAGAAAAAAAGAAAGAATAAAGACAACAGTGATTACAAAAGCAATTGTTAACAAACCCTTAAGAAAACCGAAGCGAAAGGTAAGCAAAGAGCTGATTATTCCCAGAAGAAGAAAGGCAAAAAAAGTGAAGGGAGAAGAAATATAACGCCCAAAGTTTTTATTGATAAACATTAGAATGTTATTGGCGTTAATGGCTATTCCAGGCATAATCCCGAGAGGGGTCTGATAAACATCATGGAAGGTTTCACTTACCCTTCCTATTAGCACTATTTTGTCAGTTAACTCTTTTTCAATAGCGCCCTTTTTTAGAAGCTCTGCCGCCGAGATAATTCTGAAATCTGTATATTTAGCGCTATAATTAATAGGGATTATTTTATCTGCCTCTAATCGAATGGGAGTGTTATCAAAGGTTAGACGGGAATTAATAACTCTAATTTTTTCTAAAGGAATTTTTAGATAATCAGCGGCTATGCAGAGTTCCAAAGGGTAATAAGTTTCAGATCTTTGGCTGAAGACTACCCGGCTGTTGCGTACCTTAAAATCCCTATCTCTCAGTTTGTTAATAAAACCCCCTCCTTTTGCGACTTGAGCAAAAGCTTGTAGAGGGCGAACAATCTTTCCTTTTTGGATATAAAAAGGGAGAAAGAGATTGCCGGCATTTTTTATAGATTGGGCAAGCAAAAGGTCGTTTTGTTTATCGCTTTCGCCTAATAATAGCAGGTCTAAGACAATTGTTTGTGGTTGGGCGGCAGATATTTTGTCAATCAAAGAAGCAAGCCGGCGTCGCGGCCAGGGCCACTTTTCTCCTGCTTCCTTTAAAGAATAATCGTCAATGGCAACAATAACTATTTTTTTTGTTTGGGCAGTTTTAAAATAGCTGTGCTTAAGCTGGTGGAAGCTATCCAGCGTAGCTAAACGAAACTGGTTTAATGCTCCGGAAGGAATTAGGAAAAAGGAGTAAAGCAAGATCCAAAAAATGCTTAAAAAGAGGGCATTGCGTTGGGGCTTAAAAAAAGTTATTGACATCTTTTAATAAAATGATAGCATAAACACCAAATATCTAATTTCTGCTTTTAGATTAGAATAGTAAAATCTAAAGAAATGCAATGAGGTGTGATTATGTATAGAAAGCGAAAATTTCCAACGGGGTTCACTTTAATCGAGATGCTAATTGTTCTTATAATTATCGGCACTTTAGCTAGTATTGGTATCCCTACATATCAAAAGATCATTAACGACCAAAAATCGCGGGCTTGCCAGAGCCATTTGCAAGTTTTGAATATGTCTTTAAAGCTGTATACATTAGATAATAATGCCCTGCCAGCTTCTTTGAGCGAGGTTTGGCCAAAATATACTGGAATGGCATTAGCCGCAAGGGAGGAAGAAAAGAAAAAGAGTAAGTTTTATTGTTTTCTTTCTTCACTTAAAAAGTTAGGAGTTCCTTTTGCAGAAGCGATTAGCCCCGATTCTTTGCCGCCTTCCTATTATGATAACAATATTTCTATTTTGGCCTGCCCAGCTGACAAAACAAAACCAACGGCTACTTATGATGCCCAAGGGAGAATAGTTTCTATCAGCGGAGTTTCTTATGGTCTAAATGAAGATTTAGTCGGGATTAGCTCTGAACAATTATCCTGCTTGCCCGATATCCTTTCAATTGTAGACAGCGAAAGGAAAAAGGTGGATTTTACTAATTCCGGACACATTGAGTATCGCCACCAAACCGGCTTTTGGAAAAAGAAAAATTTTGCCAATGCCATTACTCTTGGAGCCGTGCCGATTTCTACCGCTAAACAAGGCTATGAAAGTGCTTTGAGTGGGGTTGCTATGAACCTACTTAATATTTCTGCAGGGATGCCCGAGAGCCAACTCAAAACTGCTAACAGCGAGTGGAAAAACTTATGTATTAAGGCAAAAAAGAGATATAGACATTCTGAACATTCAGATTATCCAGACATAGATGATAATTAGTTGTAATGGCGATCCAATTTTTCAAAGAGAACTTCTAATTTTCCTTCCAAAATAGACTGGAGATTTGTTCTGAAATTAATGCGGTGGTCAGTTACCCTCTGCTGAGGAAAGTTGTAGGTTCTAATCTTTTCACTACGGTCTCCACGCCCAATCTTTTCCCGTCGGCGTTGTGAAATTTCCCCTTCTTTTTCTTTGTTCAGTTTATCCAGAAGTCGTGTTTTTAGAACCCGCATCGCCTTGAGCTTATTTTTGTATTGTGAGCGTTCATCTTGGCAGGTTACCACAATTCCCGTGGGCAGATGGGTGAGTCGTACTGCCGAATCGGTTGTGTTCACGCTCTGTCCTCCAGGCCCGGAAGAACGAAAAACATCAATTTTTAGATCATCTTGTTTTATATCTATTTCTAAACCCTCTGCCTCGGGCATTACATAAACAGAAACGGCAGAGGTGTGGATGCGTCCGCGGGTTTCGGTTTTAGGCACCCTTTGCACGCGATGTACCCCGCTTTCATTATATAATCTTTGGTAGGCATGCTCACCCCTAACGGAAAAAATTATCTGTTTAAAACCTCCCTTTTCACTAATATGGGTATCTAAGGGTTCTATTTTCCAGCCGTTTTTTTCAGCAAAACGGTTATACATTTTGAATAAATCAACAGCAAAAAGGCTGGATTCTTCGCCTCCTGTGCCTGCCCGAATTTCCATAATTACATTTCTGTGTTCAAAAACTGCGGTTTCTTTTGGGATAGAAACTGTCTTTTCAAGATTTTTTCTTATCGCGTCTCTTTCCAATTTTTTCCCGCTAATTTCCTCTTTAGCCAAAGAAGCGATTTCTTTGTCCCTGCAAAGATTTTCCAATTCCTTGATTTCAGCATTTAGCCTGTCTATGTTCCTTTTAAGAATTTGTTGATAATCCATTAAATTACTATATTTACTATCCGATTAGGCACGCTGATAAATTTTTTTATCGGTTTGCTAAGCCATTTTTTTAATCGCTCATCATTTAAAATTATCTTTCTTAATTTTTTTTCTTCAATATTTCTTTCCGTTTCTATTTTTGCCCGTAATTTTCCGTTTACCTGCACAATGAGCAAAACTATTTCTTGTTCTATAAATTGAGGGTTATGTTTTAAGCGGCTATGCTTAAAAACGCTTTCTTTGTTTTTGAGCGTGTTTTGCCAAAGCTCTTCGCAGAAATGCGGCGCAAAAGGAGCGAGGAGAAGAAGGATTGTCTTGCAAGCTTCAAGCTGCAGGCTGCAGGTTTCAGATTTTTCCTTGAGGCTTGTAGCTTGAGGCTTGTAGCTTGAGGCTTGATTCACCAGTTCCATAATTGAACTAATGGCGGTATTAAAGTGCAATCTTTCCATATCCTCGTTCACCTTTTTAATCGTCTGATGAATTTTCCGTCGCAAATCTTTTTCTGTTCTTTTTTCTTCCCTTTCCCCTTTCCCCTTTCCCCTTTCCCCTTTTGTAATTTTTTCTACTTTCTTTAGAAACCTCCACATTCCCTCCACCCCTTTGCTATTCCATTCCACATCTTTATCCGGCGGAGCAATAAAAAGGATATAGAGTCGCACTGCATCGGCGCCGTATTTTTCAATCAACGCGTCAGGATAAATAACATTTCCCTTTGATTTAGACATCTTTAAGCCGTCTTTAATTACCATCCCCTGTGTGAACAAAGACAGAAAAGGTTCTTGGAAGTTAACCAATTTTAGATCATAAAGGAATTTAGTGATAAAGCGGGAATAAAGAAGGTGCAGGATAGCGTGTTCTACACCGCCAATATATTGGTCCACCGGCAGCCATTGGTTTGCTAATTTGCTATCAAAGGCTTTATTCTTATCCTCTGGGGAGAGGTATCTTAGATAATACCAAGAGGAATCAATAAATGTATCCATTGTGTCTATTTCCCGTTCAGCGGCTCCTTTGCATTTTGGGCAGGCAATACGCAGAAAGTTTTTGTTCCTTTTAAGGGGCGATTCCCCGCGGGGTTTGAATTCTGTATCTTTTGGGAGGAGAACGGGAAGGTCTTTTTCTGAAACGGGGAGGGTTCCGCATTTGGGGCAGTAAATAATGGGAATGGGGCTGCCCCAATATCGTTGACGGGAAATTAACCAGTCGCGAAGACGATAGATAACCTTTTTTTCAGCTAAACCCTTTTTTTGCAGGTTGGCAGAAATCTTTTTCTTTGCTTCTTGGCTATTTAATCCATTATATTCTCCGGAATTTACTAGGATTCCTTCTTCTTCATATGCTTGACGGTTCTCGGTTCTCGGCAGACTGTTGACTGTTGACTGTTGACTGTTGACTGTGGGTTGTATTACTTTTTTAATCGGTAAGTTATATTTCTGGGCGAATTCAAGATCTCTTTGGTCGTGTGCCGGGACAGCCATTATTGCCCCTGTGCCATATTCCATCAGCACATAATCAGTAATCCAAATAGGAATTTGTTCATTATTTACAGGGTTAATTGCTTTTATGCCTTTTATCTCAATACCAGTTTTTTCTTTATCAGGGTTATTATACTTTGAGACATTTCTCGCCTTTACCTGTTTAATATACCCCTCTACCTTTTTGTAATTTGTAATTTGTAATTTGTAATTTGTAATTATAGCGTGTTTTATTGAAAGAGCCAAATAGGTGCAACCAAATAAGGTATCTGAACGGGTGGTAAATACTTTTACGAATTTTGGCTTTTGGTTTGAACTGTTGACCGTGAAAGTGATTTCATCTCCTTCACTTCTGCCAATCCAATTTCTTTGCATTGTCTTAACCCTTTCCGGCCATCTATTGAGCAAATCTAAATCGTTGAGTAATTTTGGGGCGTAGGCAGTGATTTTTAAGAACCACTGTTTTAGATATTTTTGTTCTATAATTGTCCCGCAACGTTCGCATTTTCCTTCAATTACCTGTTCATTGGCTAAAACTGTTTGACAGGAAGGGCAAAAATTCACCTCTGCCTTTTTGCGATAAGCAAGCCCATTTTTGTATAGCTGCAAAAAAAGCCACTGTGTCCATTTATAATATTCGGGGAAAGAGGAATTTATCTCTTTGCTCCAGGCATAACCCACGCCCCATTGACAAAGCTGTTTTTTCATTGTGGCGATGTTTTCTGCCGTGGATTCAGCGGGGTGAATATTGTTTTTTATAGCCGCATTTTCCGCTGGCAGACCAAAAGCGTCCCAGCCCATCGGGGTAAGTAGATTAAAACCTTGCGTTATTTTATAGCGAGCAAAAGCGTCGCCGAGAATATAATTGCGCATATGCCCAATATGCAGCGCTGCCGAGGGATAAGGGAACATCATTAAGCAATAGTATTTATGCTTGGGATTTTTCAAATCTGGCTCAAAGAGCTTAATTTCATCCCAGTAATCCTGCCAGCGTTTTTCAATCTGTCTTCTATCTTTTGCCATCTGTCTTTTCTTCATTGCCTACTGCCAATTGCCTATTTCTTTCTCCGTTCTCTGCCTTTATTATCTCCAGAATTTGCTTGTGCACTATCCCATTGGAGGCAATATAGCCCTGTGATTTAAGGCTCCATTTTTTGCCCTTAAGGTTGGTAACCTTGCCCCCTGCTTCTTCCACCAAAAGAAGCCCGGCGGCAAAATCCCAAACCTTATCGTTAAATTCTATCTCTAAATCTGCTCTGCCGTCAGCGATATAACAAAGACTACGGGCAGTGGAACCAAACATTCTAATGTTAAATACCGCAGTTGCTGTTTTGCTTAAGCAGGATAGCATTGTTTGTTTTTGATAGCGAATACTACTGTCAAAAATCAGGGTTGCTTGCTTTAGTTTTCTTTGCGAAACAGTTATCTTTTTGCCATTAAGATACGCGCCTTTATCTTTTTGGGCGCAATATAATTCATCAAAGGTAGGAATGTAAAGAACCGCCAAAATAACCTCTTCTTTGAAGGCCAAAGCAATGGAGGTGCCGAAAGCGTCTATTTTATGAATGTAGTTATGGGTGCCGTCAAGAGGGTCAATTATCCACTTGTAACCTGATGTAGAGAGCTGTTCTTTGCTTTCTTCAGACAAGATGCCATCCTGAGGATAGTTTTGTTTGATTAAATCAATAATTATCTTTTCGGCTTCAAGGTCAATATGGGTGACAAGGCTTTTGTCTTCTTTATTTTTAATGCGAAGATACCTGCCAAAATTGCTTTTTAGCAAGTTTCCTATTTGTTTAGCCGCAGTAATAGCCAAATCCTTTCTTGTTTTGGTGTCCATAAATTCCTTATTAACCCCTTATACATCAAAATCCAACATTTGTAAAAATATTATATATTAAAACTTAGGGATTGTAAAGCCCTGAAAAAGCAGACGAGGAGCAGAATTGAAAATTTTTTATCTATGAAATTTTATGTTTGCAATTAATTCCCCTTGAAAAATAATCCCTTTTCTGTTTTAATATAACAAGTGTTTTATAATTTGCAAAAGGAAAAGTTGCTGCTGTAAAAAAAAAGAGGTGATAGCCATAATGAAGATTTTTAAAATTTGCTTAATGGTTTTGCTTTTTGTGGTTTTTGGTTTTCAGAAGGGGTTTTGTTCGCAGGGTTTAGAAGGATTAAAGGAAAAGGGGTTAAGAGAGATTGGGTTTTTCAGCGGCAGAGGAAAGGCAAATTTGAAGGATAAAGCCGATTATGAATTGATTCCAGCGGGAGTAAGACTCGCTTTTGATATGAAGCCGTTTATAAAAGATATCAAGTTTAAAGACAAATATTTAGATATAAAAGGCTCGTTGGACCTTTTGTTCGAGCCTTATTTAGCCGCAATAACCTCTCCGGATCCCAATTTCGAGTGCGGGACAGGTTTTTTATTAAGATATGGCTATAAGATTGATAATTTTTTTCCTTTTGTGGAGACTGGTACAGGGTTTCAATGGACAAGCCAGCATACCCGCGAGGAGGGGACGCAATTTTGTTTCCAACTGCAGGGAGGTTGTGGTTTTTATTATTTTTTTGCAGAAAACCAAGCAGTAAATTTCGGCTATAGATTTAGGCACTTTTCCAACAGAAATATAAAACAGCCAAACACAGGAATAGATGTGCATATGCTTCTTATCGGTGTCTCTACCTTCTTTTGAAAGAGATTACACTGATTTCAGAGAAGAGATTACACTGATTAAAAACAAGATTACACAGATTTCCTTAGGGTTAATCCGTGCAATTATATTTTATGACTTATAAAATTGCTTCTGCCAAAGAGATAGAAGTTCGCAAGGAACTGGAAAAGCTTGGGTTTGCTTTTTCCCCCGCCGAGTATGCCTTTTGGAGAGCCGTTAATAAAGAGGCGGTTTTGACCTTCTATAAAAGCGGTAAATTACTAATTCAGGGGAAGCAAAAGGAAAAGCTCAGCAACTATCTTATTGACAAGGGTTTTGTGGGCGTAAAAAGAGATTTGCGGTTTTTAGAACGGATTGGTACTGATGAATCCGGCAAGGGCGATTATTTTGGACCGTTAATTATCGCCGGGGCAATGATAAAAGATAGGCATGAAAACCATCTTTTGAAGTTAGGGATAAAAGACAGCAAAAAATTGTCCGATAAAAAGATTAATGATTTAGCCGGAAAAATCAGAGAATTGTGTCCTTATTCTATTGTGACTATTAGTCCGCCGAGATATAACCAGCTTTTGAAAAGAATGAACAACCTTAACCGAGTGCTTGCTTGGGGGCATGCTCGAGCAATAGAAAATATTTTGGAGAAAGAAAATTGCGAATATGTTATTTCTGACCAATTTGGCGACAAAAGCTATATTTTGAATGCCCTGATGAAAAAAGGAAAGAGCGTAAAATTAGAGCAAAGGCACTATGCAGAGGAAGATACGGCTGTGGCCGTAGCTTCTATTTTGGCAAGGGATGAATTTGTAAGAAAAATTGAGGAATTGTCCGAAAATTATGGAATTAATCTGCCCAAAGGGGCGTCAGACAGGGTAATTGAGGCGGGTAGGGAATTTGTTGCAAAACACGGAAGGGACAAATTAGGAGAGGTTGCCAAGCTCCATTTTAAGACAAGTTTAAAGATTTGATTGGGCATTTGTAATATGAAATTTTTAAAGAAACTTTTAAAAATATCTATATGTTTGTTTATCCTCCTAACCGCTTTTTATTTTCTCTATCTCTTTCCCCGCTAATGTTCGCTCAGAACGCAAAATTTCTCCACAATCTTAGTTTGTTAAGGATTAATGCCAATAATGCACTGTAATCCAAATTTTGTAAAAAAGCTTGACATTGTATGCTATCTTGAGTACAATTGTATTCAAAAAGGAGTTAACGATGTTAGAAAGTTTATATATTACAAAATCAAAAATCAGGCAGGATTTACTTACGCTTTTCTTCACCAATTCGTCTAAAAAATATTATTTAAGGGAACTTGAGCGTATGTTGGGCTATTCTGCAGGCAGTATACGCAGGGAGCTTTTAAAATTTCAAAAAGATGAGTTATTTAACACCCAAAGAGTTGCTAATTTACTCTACTATTCACTCAACACTCAACACCCCCTATTTAAAGAACTGAAAAGTATTGTTTCTAAAACAGTGGGCGTTGAAGGTAGTCTTAAAAAGACACTATCAGCTATCAAGAAAATAAAGATAGCCTTTGTCTATGGTTCCTTTGCCTCAAAGAGTGAAAGAGCTACCAGCGACATAGACCTTATGGTAATAGGAAATCCTGATACATCTTATCTAAATGAGAAAATTGCCGGATTAGAAAGAAGGCTAAAAAGAGAAATAAATCCAACGGTTTATTCTATTAAAGAGTATAAAGATAAGAAAAGGGCTAAAAGCGGATTCATGTTGGAGCTATTAAAAAATTCAAAGATAATGTTGATAGGAAAAGAGAATGATTTATAAAGACTCCAAAGAAAATCTCTTAAGAGAGAGATTAATTAAGAAATGTCCTGTGGATTGGAAGGCTATAAAAAATCTCATAAAACGAGCCTATATTGATTTGAAAACTGCCAAAAGGAACATAGGCGATGATGAAGAATGCGCTTATAATTATGCCTATAATGCTATGTTACGCTCTGGGCTGGCTTTAATGTTCAGCCAAGGATTTAGGCCTGAAATTAAAAATAAGCATTCAACCATTGTGAAATTTGCAAGTTTAGTTTTAGGCAGTGAATTCAGGAGACTTATTAACGATTATGATTTTATGAGGAAAAAGAGAAACAGGTTTATTTATGAACCTGAGATTCCATGCTCAACGAAAGAAGCCAAAGATGCCATTAAAACGGCAAAAGAATTTGTCGATAAGATTTCTAAGTTGATAAGAGAGAAAAATCCTCAGAGAGAATTTGATTTTTAATTTGAGGTTTGGAATTTTGTTAAGCGCATGAAATTTTTAAAGAAACTTTTAAAAATATCTATATGTTTGTTTATCTTCCTAACCGCTTTTTATTTTCTTTATCTTTCTCCCCGCTATACAGTTCCTATTCTTATGTATCACCGATTTGGGTATGAGGAGAGTTCGCTTTTTGTTGAGCCGGAGAATTTTGCCTGTCAAATGGCTTATCTTAAAGACAAAAATTATAATGTGATTTCTCTGGACGAGTTGGTTAAAGGGATAAAAAGCAATAGAAATTTTGCCCACAATAGCGTTGTTATCACCATAGACGATGGCTATAAAGACAACTATACCTATGGCTACCCGGTTTTAAAAAAGCATAACTTTCCAGCGACAATATTTATTATTGCTAATTTTATGGGCAATAAAAAGGGTTATCTGACTTGGGAAGAGATTAAGGTTATGTCTGAGCAGGGCATATCTTTTGGCGGGCATACCAAAAATGAGGTTTATATTCCTTCCATAAAAGAAAAGCAAATTTTGTGGGACGAAACTGCCGGTTGTAAAGAAATGATAGAAAGAAAGATAGGCAGTCCCATTGATTATTTTTGCTATCCTACTGGCGGGTTCACCGAAGAAGTTAAACAAGTTTTAAAAAAGGCTGGTTATAAAGGCGCCTGCACTACAAATCGGGGTTTTGCAAAGTTGAATAAGGATGTGTATGAATTGAAAAGGGTAAAGGTGACAAATTCAGATATGACCGAACCCTTTAACTTTTGGATTAAGTTGTCAGGTTATTATAACCTTTTTAGGAGTAAAAAGAGGGGGTATTGACCCTTTACCTGTTGTATTTAAGTCTATAGGGGTTCTAACAAAAAAGCGTCAATTTTCTTGACGCTTTTTTTGTTTTGGAATGGTTCCCCGAACACGACGACAAACGAAATACGCAACCTCAAATAATACAACTATTTGTGAAGATGTATGTCCGCAAGGGGAGACGAAATTCAATCAATCTTGGGCGACCTTTTCCCTAAGAACCAGCCCGGCCGCAACCTGTCTATAAAAACATCATCATAGAGGCCCTAAGGGTCCAAGCATTACTCGAAGAAACCCCATCACGAACACAGGCTGACGCAAGTCATCATTCCAAAGTAACAAGAGCTAGAATATCACAACTCACCAAGATAGTCAATGATTTGCCAAATGACTTCATAGAAAAGATGAAAGAATGTGATGACCAAAATCTCATCAAGCGATTCTCCGGTAAAACCCTACTCAAAATTGCCAAGCTTAGTACTTCAAAACAACGCAAATCCTATATAGAAAACGCTATCAATAATCTATAGCTGTAAAATTTCACGCAATTGTTTTTCCCTGACCTCAGTCAACCAACTTTTCCATATGGCTTCGTCCACAGAGGGGTTAATGGTAACAAATAGATTAACCGAAGCGTCCCTGTAAGGAATCCAAAGACGTTGAATCTCACGCAATTCATCAACGCTTGGCAAATAATAATCTTTTGCCTTTCTTGGCTTGATATCCTGAATAACCTTCTTATACGTTGCAT
>DAOWIN010000105.1 GCA_030640885.1 Candidatus Omnitrophota bacterium | reverse complement strand
CTTTTTTTCTTCCTCTTCTACCTTTTCCCCTTCTTCAATTAATTCTATTTTGAAAGGGCAATTAAGATGTTCAAATATTTTCTGCGCATCTGATTTATCCAAAAGTTGATTAACGCTAACAAAAATCTTTGCCGCCATCAATCTTTTGATTAGTTCATTGGCTTTGATATTAATAATCTCAGCTAATTCCTTTACAGTAAGAGGAGTTTTTATTCTTTTCCCTTTTTCCTTTGGGCGCAGGTCCTTTGAGCTCACCTTTTTGGACAAAGGCTTTTTTTCTTTCTGCTTTTGAAAAACCCCTCCCTTAAACTCCTCTTCAATTATCTCTATAGTTTGTGCGTCCAAAGAACTCATATGGCTCTTTGCTTCTACACCAATTTCTTTTAATCTCTGAAGAAGTTTTTTGCTATCTAAATTTAATTTTTTTGCTAATTGGTAAATACGCATTGTTAAGTTGCAGGCTGCAAGTTGCAGGCTGCAAGCAAGAAAAGGAAAATACGAGCCACGACTACAAGTTTCAAACTACAAGCTTTTTGTTTCTTGACCTGTAGCTTGTAGCTTGCGGCTTGCGGCTTGCGGCTTGTATCTTCTCCGCTGTTTTCTTTCCAATACTCGGAATTTTAATCAATTCCTCGACAGAGGCTACGGCTAAACTTTTGGCAGAATAACCAGCGGCAATCAAAACCTCTTTGGTTTTCTCCCCTATTCCTTTTATAGAAATGAGAGAAATTTCTTCCTCTTCTGCGCCAATTCCCCTAACATCAATTATCCAATCTGTCAGCTTAGAAGCTAAACGAATATTCTGGCCGTGTTTCCCAATAGCCAAAGACAGGCTTTCATCCTTTACCATTACCTTTGCTCTTTTCTCTTCTTTATTTAGCTTTACACTTACAATTTCTGCCGGGCTTAAAGCATTAGCAATAAATACTTGCGGGTCAGCATCCCAGCGAATAATATCCACCTTCTCCTGTCGTAATTCTTGAATAACATCTTTAACCCGCTGTCCGCGTATACCTACACAGGCTCCCACCGGATCAATTTTATCGTCTGTAGAAAAAACAGCAATTTTAACCCGTTCTCCAACTTGGCGGGCTACCTCTTTTATCTCCACAATTCCCTGATATATTTCAGGAACCTCTAGCTTGAAAAGCTGGCTTACAAACTGAGGATGATTGCGAGAAAGAATTACCTGCGGCATGCTCCCTTTTTTGCTAACCTCCAATAGATAAGCTCTTATCCGTTCACCTTGTCTATATCTATCCAAAGGAGATTGTTCTCGAAAAGGAAGCAACGCCTTCACTTTGCCCAAGTTAATAACAACATTCTTTCCCTCAAAACGATATACCTCGCCGTTAACAATTGTCTTCTCTTTCTGCTTAAACTCTTCGTAAATATTTTCTTTTTCAGCTTCTCTAATCTTTTGAATAATAACCTGTTTAGCAACTTGAGCGGCAATTCTGCCAAATTGAGGAAGACTAACCTCTTTTTGATCGCAAAAAACCTTTATTTCGGCGGTTTGCGGTTCAATCTTTACATCAATTTCTGCATCATTGGGAAATATTCGGCGACAGGCAGAAACTAATGCTGATTCCAATGCTTCAATAAGCACCTCGTGTTTAACCCCTTTCTCCCTTTCAATATATTCTAATGTAATTAATAACTCTTTTTTATTCATTTTTTCGAAACCCAGTTTTGTTTATTAAAATAAAAACCCCGCCTTTTCTACGGGGTTGTATTTTACCACAAATTACTGAATTTGTCAAATATACCGAGACATTTTCTATCGTTAGTATTTATAGTAATTAGGAGGGGTGCTCTGTGAAATATATCTTACTGCTTCAATAATACAAACGCGAACTGCTTTTTCCATAGGAGTATTCGCATACATAGACAAACCGCCACCCAATCCCAAACTCCCCAAAAATCCTGTGGCAACAGCACCCTTAATATCTGAAGCCTTGCCTTGAACCCGAGTAGCCGCAAGAATTTCTGAACTAGAAGTATCTATTACGCGAATATCCAAAGCCATATGGGCTTTATTCAAGGCGCCGCCTAACAAACCACCTAATATCCCGCTTCCTATGCCACCGACTCCGCCAATTCCTACTTTACCGCCTGAAGCCGCAGGCTCAAACTCCGTAATCGTAGCAGTAATCATCAAATCTGCCGTTTTAATTTGCCCTGTTTTTACCGCTGTATCCACAGAAGCGGCGCCAGAAACAGCCAATTCCTGTTCCTTTATTACTGATGATAAAATCTGACGCTCAACTACGCGAAAACGATTACTGTTCATAAGAGCAGTAATTAACATCTCACGCAAACCAGAGCCTATTTTGCCATGAGCTTTAACGGCTTTAACATTAAACTCAGCTACAGCAATTCTTGCTTTAGGGCCATTATAAGGGGGAAACGCTTGCGTCCCAGCAGTATTATCCACCATAGCTGTAGGCTGCATAAGAGTAGCGCATCCTGTAAAACTAATTCCAATTATTAATAACAAAAGTTTTTTGACGAAATTCTTCAATTTTGTCATTGTTTTCCTCCTTTCCTTACATCCGATTTCTTCACCGTTTATCCTGTCCTTTCTTCTGTTTGTCTAAAATGTTCACAACTTTTATTGCTAAATCAACAGCAGCTTTGTGCAAAGCTTCTTTTCCCCCAGTAACAGAATCCATATGGGCTGACTTTCCCGAAGTATCCAAATATGCAATTATCTTTCCATCTTTTACGCGAATAAGTTTTGCTGAAATATTTGAAAAATAAGAAAATAAGTTAGAAGAAAGAACTCTACTGCCAACGGAAGCAATTGCCTTACCGGCGATAACATAACCTGCCCCTGATAAATTAGCCAATTCTATAGATTTTTCATCCGACAAATCCCTATAGTGCAATGCCGGCCTTTGTCGAATAATGTTGTTCATTAGTGACGGATCAATAACCTCATATCCTCCAGCAATAAGTTTTTCGGCAATGGCAGATTCGGTGACTGATAAATCAACTTCAGCATCCACCCACCACCATCTTGCCCACTGAGATGCAATATTCTGTTCGGCTATAAGAAGAAGGACTTGAGAATCATTCAATTCAATCTTCTTCGCTTCTCTTTTAGCAGACCCTGTCTTCTCTTTAGGCTTAACTTTCATAACCTCAGCTTTTGTAACTAACGAAGCTTCTCCAGATTTTACTATCTTTAATGTATATGCGCCCTCGCCCGAGACCAATATTACGGCAAATTTATAAATCCCTGTTTTATATGCGTCTATTTTTATTTTCTCTGCAACGCCTTTAAATTCACTATTTTTGGATGTCATACCTGCTGTCGCGTAATCTCCGGTTGCAAGCCCTATATCTAATGTCTTGGAAGGAATTACCGTTATAACCGCTTTTTGCTTTTCATTAAGTTTCACTTCATACAAATCGCAGCTATCGTCCAACCCAAGGTAGCAATCTTTATAAACACCTGAATTAAGAGAAAGCGGTGAGGAATAAGATCCTGGAGCGTCTTTGCCGTTATCGCCGTCATTCTGAGATTCTTTGGTTATCTCTAAGGTGTAATTACCAACGCCAGACACAGCACTTACCAAGATACGATAATTGGTAATTTCCCGCTTGCTATCAACAGTCTCCCGCCAAGTTTCCGAAACTCCCTTCATTTCTTTATTTTTGGACCGCGTATACCCGCCTTTATTGGACACAACCCCCAATGCCACATCAAGATTTTTATCGGGTGTAACAATAAATGTAATTCTATCTCCCGGGGTATATTTAATCCCATAGGCATCACTATCATCTTCGGTTAACATTCCCTTGTATTTTCCATAATCAATAATATAAGGATCATTTGTGTCGCCGGCCACATCTTTACCGCTATTTGCATCATTGTGTTGTTCAATTTCTGGGCTGTTATCCTCAGCATACCCACTTTTCAACACCATTCCAATCCCGATAACAAAAGCAAGTATTAATGTTTTCAATTTCATAAAACCCCCCAAACTTTCTGTCCCCATCAAAATAACTACATCGCTTTTTATTTCTTGAAATAGACAGTATCACAAAGAAAATTTGATGTCAAGGGGAAATAATCTTTTAAGATAATTCAACTATAATAGAACTTTCGCATTTCAGATAAATCAGAAGTTTTGCGTTTTGAGCGAACATTAGATTCAGCGGATAGCACATAGCGGATAGCGGATAGTAAAGAATAAAAACCTTGGAATTTATAATCTTCTTGTTTTTTCTATACGCTATACGCTAACCGCTATACGCTATTACTAGCGTAAAAAAAACCCCGTTAGCAATCCACATTAAGTAGATACTAACGGGGTAAATAACAATATTCTTAATTCTCAATAGTTACTCAATTATTGCCAGAACATCATTTTCGCGGATAATTAAATAATCTTCTAAGTCAACCTTGATCTCGTCTCCTGAATATTTGCCAAAAAGGATTTTATCCCCTTTTTTTACCTCCAAAGGAATAATCTTGCCATCTTCTAATTTTCCTTTGCCTGCGGCAATTACTTGTCCGCGCTGAGGCTTTTCTTTGGCAGTATCAGGAATCACAATCCCGCCCTTTGTTTTGTTTTCCGCTTCCAACCTTTTAATAATAATATGGTCACCTAATGGTTTTAACTTCATTTTCCCTCCTGTTCCCTTTTTATTTTGACTTTATTTTTTCTAGCCTGCGGCTTGCAATTTTTTCTTTTCTTGCTTGCAGCCTACGGCTTGCAACCTGTAGCCTATTTTAATACATTCCACCGCCTGGAGGCATTGGAGGCATAGCTGCTGGTTTTTCCTTTTCAGGAATATCAGTAATTAACGCCTCTGTGGTAACTAACAGAGCCGAAATGCTTGCCGCATTCTCCAAGGCGCTGCGCGTAACCTTAGTAGGGTCAATAATCCCTGAGGCAATCATATCTACATAATCCTCTTTCAAGACATCATAGCCAATACTGCTTTTTTCATTCTTAACTTTCTCTACTATTATTGAACTCTCAACTCCAGCATTATTGACAATCTGTCTTATTGGTTCTTCCAACGCCCGCTTGATTATCTTGCGACCAACTTTCTCGTCTCCACGCAACTTCAAGTCGTCTAAAACGCGGGAGGCTCGCAACAAAGCAACACCGCCGCCGGGAACAATTCCTTCTTCTACTGCCGCGCGTGTAGCATGCAAAGCATCCTCTACTCTTGCCTTCTTTTCCTTCATCTCTGTTTCGGTGCTTGCTCCCACATTAATTACGGCTACTCCCCCAGCAAGCTTTGCCAATCTTTCCTGAAGCTTTTCTTTATCATAGTCAGAGGTAGATTCTTCAATCTGTCTCTTAATTTGAGCAATCCTTCCGGAAATATCCGAACTTTTGCCCCCTCCTTCTACAATAGTAGTATTTTCTTTATCAATACTAACCCTTTTTGCCTTTCCTAAATCCTTCAAATCAATAGTCTCCAATTTTATCCCCAAATCCTCGCTAATTACCTTTCCGCCGGTAAGCAGAGCAATATCTTCTAACATTGCCTTTCTACGGTCGCCGAAACCGGGAGCTTTCACTGCGGCACAAGCAAAGGTTCCCCTCATTTTATTCACTACCAAGGTTGCCAAAGCCTCTCCTTCCACATCCTCAGCAATAATCAATAAAGGCTTGCCCGCGCGAGCAATCTTTTCCAATAAAGGAAGCATATCTTTAAGCACGGAAATCTTCTTTTCGTGAATCAGGATATAAGGCTCTTCCAAAGAAACCTCCATTTTCTCAGCATTGCTGACAAAATAAGGAGAAAGATACCCTTGGTCAAACTGCATTCCTTCCACTACAGCTAAATCCGTTTCCATTGTTTTTGCTTCTTCTACAGTAATTACTCCATCCTTACCCACCTTTTCCATTGCATTAGCAATTAGATTGCCAATTGTAGAATCATTATTGGCGGCAACTGTAGCAACCTGAGCAATTTCCTTTTTATCCTTTACCGGTTTGCTTATTTTTTTCAATTCTTGAACAACTCTCCCTACTGACTTTTCTACGCCGCGTTTTATCAGCATTGGATTTGCACCAGCTGTTACATTTTTCAAACCCTCGCAGAAAATTGCCTGAGTTAGAAGAGTGGCTGTGGTTGTTCCATCACCGGCTACATCGCTGGTTTTAGAAGCAACTTCTCTAACCATCTGCGCCCCCATATTTTCATAAGGGTCTTCTAATTCTATTTCTTTAGCTACGGTCACTCCATCCTTGGTAATTGTGGGGGAACCAAATTTCTTGTCTATTGCTACATTACGCCCTTTTGGTCCCAAAGTTACTACCACCGCCTTTGCCAATTGGTCCACACCCTTTTTTACTGCCTGACGGCACTCATCGCTAAACAACAACTGTTTCGCCATAATCTCCTCCTGTTTCAAAAGACTAAAAACCCCTATCTTTTTTAATAAAGGTTAAAAAACATCTACCCAAAATATGTAAAGCAGAACTAATATATCCTAAATCTGTTTAGAAGTCAATCCTTAATTAAAGCAATAAACCCTCGTTTTCTCCAAATATTCCTTATTTAAGGAAGTTTTTATTATTTTTTCTCGCTTTTTTGGCTATACACGAACCAAAGCCCTTTTAAATTTAAATCCGCATCTATTTTATCTATTTGTAAACAGTAAGAAGCAATAAAAGAAATATCGCCGCCAGTACCTACAGTTAAAATATTTTCTCCGTGTCTTTTCTTCATTTTTCTGATTATTCCATCGCATAGACTTCCAAAACCGTAAGTTAAGCCAGCTAACATACTTTCAGTTGTATTTCTACCCATTAAATCTTTTGGCGCGCGAGAAGAATCTAATTCAATCTTTGGCAGAAGGGCGGCTTTTTGGCAGAGAGCATGAACAGAAAGATTTATCCCGGGAGCAATAATACCTCCTAAGTACTCCCTATTTTTAGAAACGAAATCAAAGGTAATTGCCGTACCAAAATCAACAACGATTACTGGAAAACCATAAATCTCAGCCGCCGCCAATGAATTAACCAATCTATCACTGCCTACCTGCTCTGGTTTTTGATAAAGATTGGAAATATTTACGGAAACATCCTTCCCCACAATTAAAGGTTGAATATTGAATTTTTCCTTTACGATTTTCTCTGTTTTCTGTTCTAAAAAAGGAACTACAGAACAAATAATTACCGCCTTTATATCTTTTTTCTCTTTTGTTTTAAGCAGGTTTTGATAATCGGACGAGCAAACTCTCCATTTATCAACTAAACTGCCCTGCTTAAAAAGCCCTAAATCAATATTTGTATTTCCAATATCAATTGTTAATAACATTGTAACTAAACTTTGATGAAAATCAAAGTTTAGAAAATCACAAATCACAAATTCCATCCGCCTGAGGCGGACCAAATCTCAATGACCAAATGACCAAAAACAGTCACCTCAAATATTTTTCTTTTTCTTTATTTAGGTTCACCCCGTTAAATAATTTACTTCGTAAATTAAAATCCAAAGGATTTTATTTAATGGGGTCAATTGTAATTTGGAGCTTGTGATTTATTTGTTATTTGGTGCTTGGTGCTTGTGATTTCTCAACTGGCAAAACCAGTTGAGACTATTCCTTCCCCAAGGGATGATAATCCCGAT
>DAOWIN010000095.1 GCA_030640885.1 Candidatus Omnitrophota bacterium | reverse complement strand
TAGATAGGATTTCTGCATTTTTCGCTTCCTGATTTTTTTCTAACGCTAATAATAGCGTATAGCGGTTAGCGTATATCGTATAGAAAGATAAGAAATTATAAATTCCAATGTTTTTTATTCTTTATTATCCGCTAAACGCTATGTGCTATGTGCTAAATTTAATGTTTGTTCAAAACGCAAAACTTCTCCATAAAATTTTAGTTTGCCAAAAACTTTTGTTACAATGCATTATTGTCTTATGATTGAGATAAAGAATTTATGCAAGTCGTTTGGCGAACAGGTTGTTTTAGACAATCTGAATTTGAATGTCCGCAAAGGTGAAACAATGGTGGTTATCGGACAGAGCGGATGTGGAAAAAGCGTTTTATTGAAAAGCATTGCCCGTATTCTTGACCCTGATAGCGGAGGAATTTTCATAGATGGAAAGAATATTTTTGATTTAGATAAAAAAAGGTTGAATAGCCTGCGGATGAAGATTGGCGTGCTTTTTCAGGGAGGGGCTTTATTTGATTCGCTTACAGTGGGAGAAAATGTAGGTTTTTTATTTTTAGAGCATAGCAAAAAGAGCCGTAGGGAGATTTTTGAGATTGTGCGCAAGAAATTAGCAATGGTTGGCTTGAAGGGTATAGAGGATTTAAAGCCGGCTCAGCTTAGCGGGGGGATGAAAAAACGCGTAGGTTTGGCGCGGGCAATTTTCGGCAATCCAGAGTTAATTTTTTACGATGAACCAACTACGGGTATTGACCCAATTATGGCGGCGGTGATTAACAATCTAATTAAAAAGATGCAAAAGGAGTTAAAGGTAACCTCTATAGTGGTTACTCACGATATAAGAAACGCTTATGAAGTAGGCAACCGCATTGCAATGCTATATCAGGGGAAAATTATTAAAATAGGCACTCCTGATGAGATTGAAAATAGCTCTAATGCGGTTGTCAGGCAATTTATACAAGGCAAAATAGAGGGACCAATCAGATAAATGAAGCTACAATTTAGTGAGGCGGAAGCTGAAGCTAAATTGTTTAGTTGAATTTACCCCGTTAAATGCCGCTTTGCGGCAATCCGCCAAAGGCGGATTATTTAACAGGGTTCAATGCGTTCATATAACTTACATCGTGCTTTGCACTCCGTAAGTTATAAACTTATTGAAGATGCATATAAGAACAGAATTTAAGATTGGTTTATTTGCCTTTTTGGGGTTGTTTATCTTTTTTGTGATTGTTTTTTCTATCAGCGATTTTTCCCTCAAACAGGGGTATACCTTTTCTGCAAGATTTAATTTTGTCAATGGATTGGAAACAAGCTCGCCGGTGAGATTGGCGGGGGTAAAAATAGGAGAGGTTAAAGAGATAAAAGTGGACGATGGTTATCTTCCCGTAGAGGTTCTTTTATGGATAAAGAAGGGAATCCGCATTAAAGAGGATTCTCAGATTTACATCAGTAGTTTGGGATTATTAGGGGATAAATGCCTTGAGATTTTGCCGGGCAATTCTCAGATTTTTATTAAACCGACAGATATAATTGTTGGCAGAGATCCAATTTCTGTAGAAGAATTCTCTCTTTTGGGCAAAGAAACAATTGAAAAAGCAAATAAGATAATTGGTAATTTAGAAGAGATAATTGGCAATGAGGAGGTGAAGGGAAATATAAAAAAGACAGTTAAAGAAGGGAGGCAATTAAGCGAAAACCTAAATATTACTGTTGCGGAAGCCAATAAGTTTCTGTTCAATCTCAATCTTATTCTTGAGCAAATAAACAGCGGGGAGGGGACGATTGGCAGACTTATTAGTGATGAAAGTTTATATAATGAAATCGAGGTTTTGATCCAGGATATTAAAAAGCATCCTTGGAAATTATTCCATAAAACAAAAGAAAAAGGAAGGCGTCCTTAAAGATGTCTGATTACAGGAGAAAAAAATGATTAAAATAGGAATTAATGGATTTGGACGTATTGGACGAAATGTTTTCAAGATTATTCAGCAGAAAGATAATATGGAGGTGCTGGCTATCAATGATTTAACTGATGCTAAGACACTGGCACATCTGCTGAAGTATGATTCTGTCTACGGCAAGTTTAAGGGTGAAATAGTCGCAAAAGAGAATAGCATTGTTGTTAACGGCAGGGACATTAAGATAATGAGCATAAAAAATCCTGCTGAGTTGGGTTGGGATAAATTAGGTGTGGAGGTTGTTATTGAATCTACCGGTGTTTTTCGCAAGAGAGAGCAGGTAGCCACACATCTGACTGCCGGTGCCAAGAAGGTTATTTTGACTGTTCCGCCAAAAGGAGAGATTGATAGAATGATAGTATTAGGAGTGAACGATAAAGATTTGGCCGACGGTGACCAGATTGTTTCCAATGCCTCTTGCACGACCAATTGTCTTGCCCCGATGGTAAAAGTTTTACAAGATAATTTTGGCATTACAAAGGGTTTGATGACCACTGTACATGCCTATACCAATGACCAAAACATTTTAGACCTACCGCATTCCGACCTGAGGCGAGCAAGGGCGGCCGCCATAAATATTATTCCTACTACTACAGGAGCGGCAAAGGCAGTTTGCAAGGTTATTCCTCAGTTAGAGGGGAAAATTAATGGAATGGCAATGCGTGTCCCAGTGAAGGACGGTTCAATAGTAGATTTTGTTGCTGAATTGGAAAAGGAGGCAACGGCAGAGGAGATAAATTCAGCAATGAAAACGGCGGCAGAGGGTGAATTAAAAGGGATTATGGAATATAGCGAGGAACCGCTTGTTTCCTCCGATGTTATTAGTAACCCGCATTCG
>DAOWIN010000072.1 GCA_030640885.1 Candidatus Omnitrophota bacterium | reverse complement strand
TCAAACAGATAAAACAAAAAACAGGGGTTGCTGGTTTAGTTAGTGGTTGGGGAGAGATTTGGATGATTGATTGTTTGGCAAGCAATTATGCCTTTAATATAATGGGCGAAGAAAAGGTGATGGCGACCATTAGAGGCGAAGTTAGTTATACTGATTCGGATTGGATTAAGGTTTTAAATCTGTTTAAGGAGATGAGCGAAAAAAAGATTTTAGCTAAAGGAATAGTTACGATGGTGAATAAAACTGCTGAGCAGATGTTTGCCAATCAGAAAGCCGCCTTTGCTTTTAACGGTTCTTGGTGCGTCAATGTATATCAAGGGATGAATCCTAATCTTAATTATGCAGCGATGCTGCCGCCGGCTGTTTCTTCACAAAATCCAATGGTTATTTGGGGAGCAGCAGGTTCTTCTTTTATGGCTAATGCTAAATCTTCACAAAAAGAGGAGGCAATTGAGTTTTTAAAGTGGCTGACTCAAAAGAAACAGCAGGTATTACTTTGCAAAGAAACAAATAATCTGCCGGCTAATAAAAATAGTTTAAGCGATATTTCTTCCATTTTGCAGCAGTTTGCCGATGATATGGACAACACAACCCATCCTAATATTTGGGTTGTTTCAGAAAAACCCATAGTCGTTGAAACCTTTGATAAGGGAATTCAGTCAATCATTATTGGCGAGAAAACCCCTTTTGAAGTAGCAAAGGAAATTCAGGCGGCGAAAGAAAAAGAGATGAGTCGTTCTCATAAATGAATAGCAAAAAAATAAGAACCTTTAGAAGTTATCTATTTATCCTGCCTGCTTTGTTATTGTTTATTATTTTTAGCATCTATCCGTTTATTAAAATTTTTCAGTTGAGTGTTTATAGCTGGGATGGAATAATGCCGACAATGAATTTTGTCGGTTTTTTTAATTTCAAGGATATTATCTTTCATAATCCAATCTGGTGGCGCTCCATAGGCCAAGCTGGTTATATTACCTTAATTGCCCTTACCTTTCAAAATGTTCTTGCTTTGATTCTGGCATTAATTTGCGACCGCGGGATAAAGTTTGGGCAGGGTTATCGGGTTATTTTTTTTATCCCCCCGGTTTTATCAGGAATCGTAGTTGGTTTAATCTGGAATTGGATTTATAATGGTAACTATGGTTTATTAAATCATTGGTTAGTTCAGTTGAGTAAATGGACCCATATTTCTTGTTTTGCTAATCTGCAAAGGGCTTGGTTAGCCGAGCCCAAAACTGCTCTTACTGCTGTGGCAGTTATAAATATGTGGAAGGGTTTTGGTTGGGGTTTTTTGATTCTGCTCGCCGGTTTGCAGAGTATTCCCCGCCAGCTTTATGAAGCGGCTAAAGTAGACGGAGCAAATGCTTGGCAGTCCTTTCGGCGGATTACTGTTCCTTTAATGATTCCCACTTTTGGGATAGTTTCTATTTTAACCATTTTGGGAGCAATGCAGATATATGATATAATTGCTTCTACTACCAATGGTGGACCGGCATATCACACCGAGGTTCCTATAACCCGTATTTTATCTGCAATGCAAGGAAATTTGCAGTTTGGTTATGCCTGCGCAATGGGATTAGTGTTCGGAGTAGTTTTACTTTCGGTTTCTTTAATCCAAATTAGGCTTTCACGGAAATTAAATCCAGTGGCGGTTTAGTTTGTAATTGAACTTTGGCAAAAATTTTGGCGTAAAAGAATTTTTGCATTTTTTGCTCCCTGATTTTTTCCTAACGCTAATAATAGCGTATAGCGGTTAGCGTATAGCGTATAGGAAGATAAGAAAACCGTAAGATCTAAGTTTTTACTATCCGCTAAACGCTATGTGCTATGTGCTAAATTTGATGTCCGCTCAAAACGCAAAACTTCTCTTTGATTATGAAAAATTTGCCAAAGTTCATTTATAAACCTTTTCTTATGCATAGGAAGATAAGTAGTTTTTCCAAACATCTTTTTATGATTTTGGTTTCCTTGGCTTGTGTTTTTCCTCTTTTGTGGATGATGAGTTCTTCTTTGAAAACGCAGAGCACGGTTTTTTCAGATATGTCTTTGTTGGTTTTAAAGCCTTGCTGGCAGAATTATATTACTGCTTGGGTAAAAGGAAACTTTGGAATTTATTTTTTAAACAGTGTTTTTTACACTATTGCTATAGTGGGAGGGATTGTTTTAATTTCCTCTTTAGCCGCTTATGCCTTTGCCCGTTTAAAATTTCCGTTTAAAAATTTCCTTTTTATTCTGTTATTGGCGCCGATGATGGTTCCTATTCCCGGCGGTTTTGTAGCTTTGTATGTTTTATTAAACAAGATGGGTTTGATAAATACAAGAATAGGTTATATTTTACCCCAGATTAATGCTGGTTTAGCGATGTCTATATTTCTTCTAAAATCATTTTTTGAAAAGATTCCCCGCGATTTAGAAGACTCGGCAAGAATAGATGGCTGTTCGCGTTTAGGGATATATTGGCACATTTGTTTGCCCTTAGCCCGGCCAGCTTTGGCAATTGTGATTGTCTACAATGTACTTTATGTTTGGAACGAGTATCTTTTGGCAATGCTTATTCTTTCCGATAAATCTCTGATGCCCCTAACTCGCGGGTTAATGATTTTTCACGGTGAGCATGTTACTCAATATCCTGTCTTAATGGCCGGAATGTGCATAGCTACAATTCCTATTGTTTTGCTTTATCTAATAATGCAAAAACGCATTGTGGAGGGAATAATGGCAGGAGCGGTGAAAGGATGAGAAAACTACACGTTACACGTTACACGCTACACGCTAAAAAAATAAATATTATTATAATTTCCTTTTGTTTATTTGCCATATCTACATTAGCAATAGCCCAAGATACCTATCTCCACCTACGAGGTGGAAGTAAGGTGACAGAGGAAAATCCAAAGGAGCTTATTTCTAATGCTTGGAGGAGCTTAAACAAAAGGCAATATGATGCTACTTAGGAATATGCAGATAGGTGCATTGAAAAATTTAGCCAAGAAGCGGTTAAACAACAAGTATCCCTATCTTCTTTTCCTCCTTCTAAAATAGAAGGTTCTTACGATATTCTAAATTGCGTAGGGGTGGCTTATTTTATTCAGGGAAAGGTTTTTTTAGCTCAGGGGAAAAAAGAAAAAGCAGAGGAGAAATTTTCAGCAGTAATTGAGCAATTTGGTTTTAGCCAGTGGTGGGATCCCAAAGGGTGGTTTTGGAAGGTTGCTGAGGAAGCGGAGAAGGAAATAAAAACGCTCCACGCCGCACGCTCCACGCCGCACGCTAAAGAAATCGCAACCCGTTCCCTGCAACCCGCTTCCCGCCTGACCCTTGCTTTTCCGGGAACAGAGTTTCCAGTAGATTATGAGAAATACGGCAAATTTTTGAATCGGGGAACAGACAAATATGCTTATGAGCTCAAAGACAGTGAAGGGTTAAGCAAAGCAGCAGGAGAAGGGATCTATCCCAATAATTCAGTATTTTTTGACCCTGTTTTTGAGAAGCTGAAGCAGGAGAAAAGATTAGAGGGAAGCCAATGGGACTTTGTGAACAATGATGATTTTGCAGTGAATTTTTACAAATGGGCAACGGTTGGAGGAGAGCCAGGCGTATCTCTTTTCTACACAGCAATAACATTAGAAAAAGCCGGTTTGTTTAAGGAAGCAATAAAGGCATATTATGCGATTGTGGTGCATTTTCCGCGCACTGTTGGTTGGACTTATTGGCAGACTCCTTGGTATCCGGGCAAGGTAGCAATCTATAAAATCAAATATCTTTGTCGGCAACATCCCGAGCTGAATATTCAATTAGAGAGAGCAAGGATAAAGATTATTGGCGGGTTTGATAACGATGTGGATAATGATGTTTTTGTGGTGGAACCGGGAAGATTAAAAGTTAAAAGTTTAAAGTTCAAAGTTAAAAGTTCAAAAGAAAAAGAACTTATTTATGATATGAGGATTATAAAGTCCATTGGCGGAAAACATGTGAATTTAATCCAATTTGCTAACAAAGATTGGGAGTTGTTGGTGGATGACAGGGCTTATTTTATTCAAGGGATGAATTATTCACCCACAAAGATTGGACAAAGCCCTGATGATGGCAGTCTCAAAAACTGGATGGAGGAAGACGAAGATGAAAACGGTTTAGCCGATGGACCCTATGATGTTTGGGTAGACAAGAACAAAAATGGCAAAAAGGATGAAGATGAAAAGGCAGTGGGCGATTTTAGATTGATGCAAGAAATGGGAGTAAATACTATCAGGCTCTATCATCATCCCTATGTAATGAAAAAAGAACTACTAAAAGATTTGTACGAAAAATACGGTATAATGGTGATAATGGGCGATTTTTTAGGGGCATACACCATTGGTTCGGGGGCTGATTGGTATGAAGGAACGGATTATGGTGATGCTGAACAGCAAAGAAAGATGTTAGCAAGTGTGGAAAAGATGGTGCAGGAATTTAAAGATGAGCCGTATATTCTATTCTGGATTTTAGGCAATGAGAACAATTATGGGCTTGCCAATAATGCCAATAAAGACCCCGAGGCTTTTTATAGATTTGTTAATGAAGCCGCCAAACTTATTCACCAACTTGACCCAGAACATCCTGTAGCTATCTGCAATGGGGATGTTTTATTTTTAGATATTTTTGCTCAAGAGTGCGAAGATGTAGATGTTTTTGCCTGCAATGTTTATCGAGGGGATTACGGTTTTGGCAGTTTGTGGGAGGATGCCAGAGATTTTGTTGATAAGCCGCTATTTATCAGCGAATATGGTTGTCCAGCTTATATAGGAGAAAAGAGCCAAGAGGTGGCTGAAGAAAAACAAGCTGAATACCATAAGGGTTGTTGGGAAGATATTAAAAGAAATAGCGCTTTTTCAGATGGGGCAGGAAATAGTTTAGGCGGCATAATATTTGAATGGTTAGATGAGTGGTGGAAATCTTATAATCCGTTAGAGCATAATACCAACCGCAATTTTGCCGGTCCCTTTCCCGATGGTTGGATGTATGAAGAATGGTTAGGCATATGTTCGCAAGGAGATGGCAGTCAAAGTCCTTACTTGCGACAGTTAAGAAAGGCCTATAAACTTTATCAGGAGATGTGGGGAAGGTAATCAAATATCAAACGAGCAAGACCTTTATCCTGCGTCCGTTCGCTTCGCTCACTATCGCAGGCTCTTCCGCCTCAGGCGGGAGAAGAAAGAACAAGAATAAAGAATAAAGAAACAAGAGTAAGAAAATGAAGTATGAAGAAGCAAGACCTTTATCCTGCGTCCGTTCGCTTCGCTCACTATCGCAGGCTCTCGCTTACAGCGAGAAAGGAAAGGAGGTGGTGGAAAGAAAATAGTCTATAATTTACAGTGAACAGTAGGCAAAAGTTGCCAACTGCCAAATTTGTTATATTTAATCATTTTATGGAGGCAGAGATGAAAAAGATTTT
>DAOWIN010000055.1 GCA_030640885.1 Candidatus Omnitrophota bacterium | reverse complement strand
TCTCCAAAATTTCCATCTTGTCCAAAAGGAACATCGCGCAAAAGAAAATATCTATAAGCATCTACACCAAATTTATCCGCCACCTCTTGAGGCGAAGCAACATTACCCTGTGTTTTAGACATCTTGCTTTTGTTCATTAACCACCAACCATGAGCAAATATGCTTTTGGGAGACTCTATGCCTAAAGCGTGCAACATAATTGGCCAATATACGGCATGCTGCCGTAAAATATCTTTTCCAATTAGATGCAAATTCGCCGGCCACCAATCTGAATGATAATTATCTTTTTCATCAAA
Source organism: Candidatus Omnitrophota bacterium (assembly GCA_030640885.1). Lineage (GTDB taxonomy): Bacteria > Omnitrophota > 4484-213 > 4484-213 > 4484-213 > DAOWIN01. The sequence continues at coordinate 14,469 of DAOWIN010000055.1, read as the reverse complement.
CGAACCAACTGCGCTAATATAATTAATGAGGGCATCAAACCAAACATATGTAATATGTGAGGAGCTAAAAGGTAAAGTTATCCCCCATTCCAATCGTTTTTTTGGTCGAGAAATACATAAATCGGTTAGCTGTTTCAATTCTAGAAAACTCAGAATCTCATTTCGACGCGTATCAGGCTGAATGAAATTAGGATTTTTCCTGATATGCTTAACCAACCAATCCTGATACTGCGGTTTAGATAATCTAAAAAAGTAATTTTCCTCCTGAATCTTTTCTAAAGGTCTACGGCAATCCGGACAAACCAACTTCTCTGTTTCGCTTGATTCAATATCTGTTTTTGTCCAGAAGGTCTCGCAAGGCGTGCAGTACCAACCCTCATATTTTGCCAAATAGATGTCATCCTTCTTGTAAAGTATTTCCAACACCCGCTTAACTGTAATAATATGTCTTTCTTCAGTAGTGCGGATAAAATCATTATAAGAAATGTTCAATTTCTGCCAAAGATTTTTAAATTGTTCAACCATTTTATCGGCAAACACCCGAGAGCTTAATCCTGCATCATTGGCGGCTTTCTCCATTTTTTGCCCATGTTCATCGGTGCCGGTCAAAAACCAAACATTGTTTTCACCTAAAATCTGCCGCATATAGCGAGCTAAGCAATCGGCGGCAATATTAGTATAAGAATGACCAATATGCGGCAGAGCATTTATGTAATACAAAGGAGTAGTAATATAAAATTTTGGGAGTTGGGTTTTAGACTTAATATTTCACCTCTGCATCTTCCTTCAAAGCATCTGTTTTCTTCCTTTCGGCATCGGGTTTATAAGGGTATTCAAAACATAGACAGCACATTAATCTGCCACAAAGACCGGAAATTTTGGCTGGATTTAAGGGGAGACCCTGTTCCCTCGCCATACGCATTGTTACTGCGCCAAATTCCTTCAGAAATTTAGTACAGCACAAAGGCCGCCCGCAAGGTCCAAATCCGCCCATTAATCTTGCCTCATCGCGTACTCCGATCTGACGCATTTCAATCCTTATCTTAAATATAGCCGCTAAATCTCTTACTAAATTTCGGAAATCTATTCTCCCTTTTGCCGTAAAATAAAAGATTACTTTATTGCAATCAAAAGAATATTCTGCTTGAATTAGTTTCATTCCTAATTTATGCTCTCCAATTTTTTTAAAACAGAGTTCAAAAGCTTGTTTTGCTTTTTTATCATTTTTCTTGATTTTTTCTAAATCGGTCTTTACGGCTTTGCGCACAATCTTGCGCAGAGGATGCTCAACATCCTTATCCAATATCACCTCTCGCGGCGAAAGAACTTCTCCATAATCCAAACCGCGCTCTACCTCAATAATCACATAATCCCCCAGCTTCAAATCTAAATTATTGGTGCTGTAATAAATAACCCCGCCTCCCTCTCTAACCTTTACTTCTACAACTTCATACATTTCAATGAGCCTGTAATTTAGCGAGGCAAAGCCGAAGCTAAATTACTTAGGCGAATTGATCCGCCGTAGCCTTTGGCGAAGGCGGATAACTTTTATTAAAGTTTTAATCTCATATTTGCAAAAGCTATTTTCGGATTAGCATTATGTTTCAGTAAATTATAGGTTTTGCTAACGAGCTCTATCTTTTTTTCTAACTCTGTCTGCGAATATTTCTTCTCTTCTTTTTCTATCATTTTTGCTTCCTGCTTATTAAATAAAAGCTGTTTATCCCGCGATAATTTGAAAATCAAAATATCCCGCCACCAGCAAAGAGCGGCTTTAAAAATTCCTTCCCGTTCCTCTTTCCATCTATTCAAGAATTCCTTTTCGCCCAAGTTCTTAAACGGGTCCCCTTTAGAAAATATTTCTTTGTCTTTTGCACCAAATCTAAGTATTTGACAGCGGGAAACTATAGTTGGCAAAAGATTTCTCGTAGTGTCACTAAAGATAATCAATAGAGAATGCAAGGGAGGTTCTTCTAATGTTTTCAATAAGGCATTAGCCGCCTCTTCTGTCATTAGCTGAGCATTTATAATAAAAGCCACCTTCCATTTTGCGGAATAAGGTTTTAGGGAAACCCAATGCTGAAGCTCTCTAATCTCGTCTATCTTTAAGGAATCCTTAGCCCTAATTATCTTTAAATCAGGATGGCTGAGTTCTTTTATTTTGCGGCAGGAATAACAACTGCCACAAATGTTTCCTTCGCCTGTTTGGCAATTGAGCATTTGAGCAAGCCCTATAGCCGTATCTTCTTTTTTTTCCTCATCCTGCCCGACAAAAAGATAACTGTGCCCTATTCTGTTTTTTTTGATTGCTGTTTTGAAAAAACTTAACATATCTAAAATTAGGGACACTCGTCACACACGCCTATTTTGCCTTGTTGATAATCTGTCGGTGGAACATCGCTAACCACGCAGGTTGTTCCTCCGCTGGTGATAAAACTAAAAGGAGAACTGGCAATCATCATTTTGCAGCCTTCATCAACTCCACGCGTATATTTCCCGCTTGTCCTGTCTGCCCAGCATGTGAGCACACCAGAAACAGGATTGACTGCGCATTCATAATTAAAATATTTCTCGTTTAAATCCAGATTGAGATAGTCCTCGCTAATGCACTGGGATAAACTGTTGCAATTTATATATCCAATGCTCGAGTTATTCAATTTATATACCTGCTGTGCCATATACATCGCAAGTAAATTCGTCTTTGCCTCATCCAACTTTCCTTGCTCCATAAGCTTGTCATATTGAGGAATGCCGATAGCAACAAAAATAGCTATAATAACAAGCACAACTACTAATTCTATCAAACCAAAACCCTTTTTCATGTTCACCCCCGATTTTTAGAGCATGGGTTGCAAACCCAAAAACCTTTCCAAAAGCTTTCTTATTTTTTCAGCTGTCTCCTTTACGCCTTCTGCTTCTACTATCTTTATTCGCTCCGGCTCCTCGGCAGTTAATTTCAAATAGCCCTCTCTTACCCTTTGATGATAGGCTAAACATTTCTGTTCTATACGGTCTTTTTGTTTCACCCTCTGTAATCCCTTTACTGCATTTATATCCAAAAGAATAGTTAAATCGGGTTTTAATTTGGCAAAACTATTTACTCTTTTTATAAAATCAATATCTAACCCGCTGCCATAACCTTGATAGCAAATAGTAGCATCTGTAAAGCGGTCACTGACAACAATTTTCCCCTTTGCTAGCTCCGGCTCTATTGTTTGTTTTATCAATTGCGCCCGACTAGCGATAAAAAGAAAGAGTTCGCAATAATTATCTATTTTTTTATAAGCAGGGTCCAGCAAAACTTTTCTTATTTCTTCGCCAATAGCCGTACTACCCGGTTCATAAACAAAAACTACTGGAAAACCCTTTTTCTCTAAAAATTTAATTGCCAGTTTCATTTGCGTAGATTTCCCGCTCCCTTCTACGCCTTCAAAGCTAATAAATTTCCCTTTTTTCATAAATAACCACTCTCATTTAATCTTATAAATTATTTCTCCCTGTTTGCCCATCTTGAGTATTTCCCGCCCTAATTTCTCAATGTAAAAATCCTCGCGATATTCTCTCTCTTGTCTCTTTAACTGCTCATTTTCTTTCTTTAATTTTTCAATCTTCTGCAAGACTGATCTGTTTTGTTCTCGTATCTGCTGGAGTTTAGAAAAACCGGGGGCAAAAATAAAAGACAGGATAATGAAACAAGCAAATCCGATAATTATTGTCTTTTTAGAAATAAACATTTATATACGAATTTTACAAAAATTCCCTTAAATCATCTTTGTACCATAAACACTTTCCTCTATTTCCTCCTCAATGCGCAATAGTTGGTTGTATTTGCAAATTCGCTCGCCGCGGCAAAGAGAACCTGTTTTTATCTGCCCGCTATTTGTCCCCACCGCTAAATCGGCAATCGTAGTATCCTCTGTCTCTCCGGAACGGTGGGAGATTATCACTCCATAATTTCGCTCCTGAGCGGCTCTTATCACCTGCAAAGTTTCTGTCAAACTACCAATTTGGTTTAATTTAATCAAAATAGCATTGGCCGCTTTTTCATCAAAGCCTCTGTTCAACCTCTTTATGTTGGTTACAAAAAGATCATCGCCCACTATTTGAATCTTACTTCCTAATCTGCGCATCAATTCCTGCCAACCGCTCCAATCATCCTCTGCCAACCCGTCCTCAATAGAAATAATCGGGTATTTAGCAACCAAACCTTCATAAAAATCAATCATTTCTTTAGAGCTCCTTTCCATAGATTCGAAGATATATTTCCCTTTTTCTTCCGAAAAAAAGGAACTCGCCGCCGGATCTAAGGCAAGGCATACATCTTTTCTTGGCTGATAACCACTTGTCTCAATCGCTTCTACAATCAAATCCAACGCTTGTTCGCTGCTGTTTAAAGACGGGGCAAATCCCCCTTCATCCCCTACACCAGTACTTTCGCCTTTTTTGTTTAATATTTTTTTTAAACAATGAAAAATTTCACTCGCCATTCTTAGCCCCTGCTTAAAATTCTCTCCGCCCACAGGCATAATCATAAACTCCTGCAAATCCAAAGAATTATCGGCATGCTGTCCTCCGTTAATTACATTCATCATTGGAAAGGGAATTACCCTTGCCTGCACGCCAAATAGTTCGCTAATGTATTTATAAAGAGAAATGCCTTTATTCAAAGCGGCGCTATGAGCCACTGCTAAAGAAACGCCTAAAATAGCGTTCGCTCCCAATTTCGCTTTGTTCTCCGTGCCATCTAAGGCAAGCATCAAATTGTCCAATTCCTCTTGCTTTTCTGCCTCTTTCCCTACAATCTGAGGAGCAATTAGCTCAACAACATTCTTTACTGCCTGCTGAACTCCCTTACCAGAAAATTCCTTTCCTCCATCGCGCAACTCTAACGCCTCGTATTTACCTGTAGAAGCACCAGAAGGCACATCGGCTTTGCCTTTAACGCCATTGTCTAAAAACACCTCTACCTCTACTGTCGGATTTCCGCGTGAATCTAAAATTTCTCTTGCTTTTACACTATTAATTTTACTCATACATCCTCCTCGATATTTACTGAAACTAATTTTGAAATTCCTCTTTCTTCCATTGTAACACCGTAAATTATATCAGCAATGCTAATTGTCCTTTTGTTGTGAGTAATAATAATAAACTGGGTTTTTTGTGTGAACTCTTTTAAAATGTTTATAAAACGAACAACATTGGATTCATCTAAGCTGGCATCCACCTCATCCAAAACGCAAAACGGACCCGGTTGGACTTTAAATAGAGCAAACAGCAAAGCGATAGCGGTCAAAGCTCTCTCTCCGGCAGATAACAATAAAGCATCTTGAAGCTTTTTTCCCGGCGGGTGAACAATAAGATGAATATCACTGTTTAAAATTTCGCCCTCTCTTTTGATTTTCGCCTCTCCGCCTAAAAAGAGAAGATTAAAAAAGTGGCTAAATTCCTTTTCAACCTTATTCAATGTTTCTATAAACATCTCTTTTGCTTGACTATCCAATTTTATTATTGCTTTTTGAATAGAGCTTTTTGCGGCTGTTAAATCTTCTTTTTGCTCCACAAGAAAAGAAAGCCGCTCATTCAAACGTTCTTCTTCCTCAATGCTAGACAAACTCACGCTGCCCAAATCCTGTAATTTTCTATTTACTCTCTCCATCTCCTCTCTTGTTTTTGGAGCGTCAATCTCTCTGGGGGCTACTTTTTCAATATCAAGATTATACCTTTCTTTCATCCTTTGGCGAATGTTTTCCGCTTTCAAAAGAAACTCTTGTTCGCCAATTTCCAATTTTTGAATCTTTTCAGCAGAAAAAAGAAGATTTTTCTCAAACTCTCCTTCCTGCTTTCTATGCTGGTGAGTAAAATTGCTTAAAACTTGTCTCTCATTTCTTAACAGGATTATCTCTTTCTCAACATTCCCTTTCTGCGACAAAAACCCCTTTTGCTCATTTGTTAATTGAACTGCCTGTTTCTGCGATTTATTCCTTTTCTCCCCCAATTCTTTAAGCTGTTTTATTCTCTGTTCTTTTTCACGCTGAACTTCGCCAAGAGAATGTTTCAGCATTTGGCTCATCTCTGTCTCTAATTTCTCTTTCTCCCGCAAAGTGAACAACTCGGCATTGCCTTCCATTTCTTGTTTTTTTATCAAAGGAAGTGATATATATTTAATCTTTTTTTCTAAATGACAAAAATACTCGTTTAATTTTTCTTTTAACGGCTTGATATCCAAAGCAGTATTTAACTCCTGCTTTATCATATCTATCTCTTTCAACATAGCATCCAAAATAGAACGAAAATTATCTGATTTTAAACTCTCCTTTTGCCCGTTTTTTTCTTGTTCATCTCTGCCCACTCCGCTCAAAAAGAGACGGTTTTGCTCCTTTTCCTTCTTTTTTAAATCCTTTTTCCTTCGCAATTCGTCTATCAAAACCCCTTTTTCTTCAAAATGCTTATTCAGTTGAACAAGCTTTTTTTCTATATGTTCTAATTCAAAACCGATTTTCTTAATCTCTATTTCTATTTCTTTAATCTGTTGTTGGTTGAAAAAGAGTTGGTTATTATTCCTCTCTCTCAAACGCTCAATTTCTGACCTCTGCTCGTATATACGGGAAAGTTTCTCCTCTAATAAATGTTGCTGTTTATTCTGATTTGTAAATTTTTCTCTTACTTGCTTCAAGTTTCGACTCATTTCCCCTTTTTGCTCAACTAATATTTTTTTCTCTTTGTTAATTAATTCGCTCTTTTGTTTTATTTTGCGGTATTCAAGGGCAAAAAAAGCTGTTTCCATCTTTTTCAGTCCCTCCAATCTTTTCCGATATTGTTTGGCTTTATTTGCCTCTTTGCTCAAAATGCTCATCTGCCGTTGAAGCTCATTAACAATATCATCTACGCGGATTAAGTTGCTTTCGGTTTGTTCTAATCTTTTTAATACCTCCCTTTTTTTCTGGTGATATGTTCCAATGCCGGCGGCTTGCTCGAAAATTTGCCTTTTTTCTTCGGGGCGGGAACTTACAAGAAGATTTATATCCCTCTGGCCAATCAAAGAATAGACATTGCTTCCCATTCGTGTATTTGAAAATAAAGAAGAAATATCTTTTAAACGACAAGGTGTTTTGTTCAAGAAATACTCGTTTTCTCCGGAGCGTAATATTCTCCTCTTAATAGCCACTTCTTCATAATCTAAGGGCAAAATCTTCTTTGAATTAGAAAGGGTAAGAGAAACCTCTGCCAAACTTAATGGTTTACGCAAGCTGGTTCCGTTGAAAATAACATCCTTCATTTTTGAAGCCCGCAAATTACGCGAGCTTTGTTCCCCCAATACCCACCTTATTGCTTCCGCAATATTGCTTTTCCCTACCCCATTGGGACCAACAATAGCTGAAACGCCGCTCTTAAAATGAAGCTGCGTTTTATTAGCAAAGGATTTAAACCCGAAAATTTCTATTTTCTTAAAATGCATAAATAGGCTGCAAGCTACACGCTACACGCAAGAAAAAAGAATGTAGACTGCAAACCCAAAGATTATTTTATCTTTTGGGCTATCGCTTCCTTCTGAACTTCTATTTTGGTGTTTTCGGCAATCTTCAAAACTATAATATTATTTTTAACTTCAATGACCGTGGCATAGATACCGCCATTGGTAATTACCTTATTCCCCTTTGCTAATTTGGAGAGCATTATTTGGTGTTCTTTTCTGATCTTTTGTTGAGGGGCAATAAGTAAAAAATAAAATACGATAAAAATCAAAATTAAAGGCATCATCCCGACAAAAAAATTCCCTTTCTGTGCAACCTGCATTAAAAATAACATTTTTCCTCCTTTTAACTGAGTGAGGGTAGCCCTCAATCAAGCTCAATCAAGTTCAAGCCCAATCAACTTTCTGTTCTCCGTCCTCAGTCATCTGTCAACTGTGATTATTTCCGCTCCCGGATAATAATACTCCAAAATTTGACGATAATTAAACCCTTTTTTAGACATAGAATAAGCCCCCCACTGGCATAATCCTACGCCGTGCCCCCAACCTTTGCCCTCTAAAAAAATCTGTTTCTTTTTTACGAGCATTTTAAAATTTGCACTTCTCATTAAATTCGCTCCAACGAGTAAACGAAATTTGTTTGCTTCTATTGTAATGGTTTTTTTATCTCCTTTTATTTTTACCTCTTTCACGCGCCCGCTTCTATTGCGGCCCATTACGGAAAGATGAAGAACCTTCCCTATCTTATAACCCTTTTTCTTTAATTTCTGCTCAATTTGAAAAAAAGTAATTTTTGCCTTCCAAGCATAGTGAGGAGATTTTTGGCAAAAGGGACATTGGACTCCAATGAGAGGAGAAATGTTGATATCCCATAAATTCTTGGCATCTTCCGTATGCCCAGCACAAGTAGCGTGAAAAAAAGCTGGAAATATTTTGCCTTTATAAGTCAATACCTCACCGCTTGTCAACCGCACCGCCTGAGTCGTTCGCCATGTCTCCTGCCTTACTCCACCATAAACCTGAGAATAAATTGTATTATCCAACGCATAATCTTTATCTTGAATAAGCGAATCCTGATAAACAGCAAAGGTGCGCGCCGCCACTGCTTGAGCTTTTAACGCTTCTATAGGCCAATGGGGAGAAACCTCTTCGCGTAAAACACCACAGAGATAATCTTCAATATCAATCTCATTTACAGCTAATAAAGTTCCATTTTTTTGTCTAATAAGTTCTAAGTTTCCTCGCAGACGGTACCTATTCAAAAAAATTGCCGCTTTTCTCTGCGGCTTGATTTTCACTGCGTAAATCTTGGAAGAATATTTATTGATCTGGACACCGCTATATTCAGGCAAAACCTTTGCCCGATGCAAAGAATTTCCTTCGATTAAAACCTCATCAGTATGCGGGCTAAGCACTTCATATTTCCCTTTTACAGAGAGAGTTAACTGAGGAGCATCCTTTACAACGGCAACACGGATATAACGGGGTTTATGTCTCGGCGGGGGCGTACCCATTGCGTAGGCTAAAGTGCAAAGCAAAGAAAGCCACAAACCGCAAACAAAAAGTATGAAGCCTGAACTCTGGAGTCTGGAATCCATAAACATTAGATTTCCTAAAACACTGTTTGCATTAATAGCATCTTATCTTATCAGTGTAATCAGTGTCTAATATCAGTGTAATCAGTGTTTTTAAATCAAGTTTTTCTGTCTACTCCCCAAAACAGAAAACCCAAAATGTTCGTATGCTTTCTCAGTAGCTATACGCCCCTGAGGAGTGCGTTGTAAAAACCCTTCCTGAATAAGATAAGGTTCGTAAATTTCCTCTAATGTTTCCTGTTCTTCTCCCACAGCTACGGCAATGGTATTTATTCCTACTGGCCCACCTTTAAATTTAGATATAATTGCCTCTAAAATTCTTTTGTCCATTTCATCTAAACCAGCTTTATCTACCTCTAACATCTCCAAAGCCCTTTTAGCAATCTTTTTAGTAATTCTGCCATCACCCTCCACCTCAGCATAATCTCTTATCCTTCTCAATAAACGATTGGCAATGCGCGGGGTTCCGCGTGAACGCAAAGCAATTTCTTTTGCCCCTTCTTCTTCAATAGTTAAATTCAAAACCTTGCCGGAGTTAAGAATAATCTTGCAAAGATCACTGGGTAAATAATAATCAAGTCGGCTAATTACTCCGAAGCGCGACCTTAACGGAGAGGTCAATAATCCACTGCGAGTGGTAGCTCCGATTAGAGTAAAAATAGATAGATGAAGTTTTAGGCAGCGGGCATTAACCCCTTTATCGAGCATTATATCTAAAGAATAATCCTCCATTGCTGGATAAAGATACTCTTCGACGATTCGCGGGAGACGGTGAATTTCATCAATAAATAAAACCTTTCCTTTTTCTAAATTAGTAAGTAAACCGGCTAAATCCCCGGGGCGTTCCAAAACAGTTCCTGAAGAAACCTTTATTTCAGTTTCCATCTCCTTTGCAACAATATGAGCCAAAGTTGTTTTGCCTAAACCGGGTGGTCCAAAAAAAAGAATGTGGTCAAGACATTCTTGCCTTTGTTTAGCGGCTTGGATAAATACCTTCAAATTCTTTTTTAGCTTTTCCTGTCCAACAAAGCTCCGCCAAGAAGATGGACGGAGAATATTTTCGTACTCTGTATCCTCGTTTTCTTTCAAAGGGGTAATTGAGTTTGTTGGGTTCATTGGGTTTGTTGGGTTTGTTGGGTTCATTGGGTTTGTTGGGTTTAACCCCATAAACTCTATAAACCCCATAAACTCCCAAAGTCGTGTATTAGATATGCTTCAATGTTTCTCTGATAAGCTGCTCCAAACTTATATCCTTATTATCCAATAAAATCTTTCTTATTGCCTCTTGAGCCATTTGTCTTTTATAACCCAAAGAAATCAAAGCCCGCAAAGCGTTTTTTTCTATATCTCTTTCTTCTTCAGGAAAAGAAATTTCTATCTTTTCTTTAAGTTCAAGAATTATGCGCTGAGCAGTCTTTCTACCAATCCCCGGAACAGCAGTAAGCATTTGGTAATCCCCTCTGGAAATTGCCTTTTGAAATTCTTTTCCTGAATTTGCGGATAAAACAGTTAGGGCTATACGCGGACCAATCCCGGAAATAGAAATAAGCAATTTAAATAATTCCCTCTCCTCCTGCGTAATAAATCCATAAAGATTGAAATTACTGCTTGTTCCTGAAACCGAAAAATGCGGGTGAATAAAAAGTTTTACTTTTTTCTCTAAAACGCCAATTTTTTCAAAGCTTGACAGAGAAACGAAAACCTGATAACCAATTCCATTAACATCAACAACTGCATAATCACCCCTTTTCTCTTTTAGTATTCCTTCTAAATAATCGAACATATCCTAAAAATGACGAAATCCGAATGACGAAATCCGAAACCCGTTTTCGTCCTCTGTTCTCTGTTTTCTGTCAACTGTTGACTGATTTATGACAATAACAAATGGCAACTGCTAAAGCGTCAGCGGCATCTGAAAAAGGGGTTTTTGAAAACCCCAGCAACCTTTTTACCATATTCTGCACTTGCACCTTTGATGCTCTGCCATTGCCCGTTATGGATTGTTTTATCTCAGTAGGGAGATATTCTTTTACCTCTAAATCCTGATTTGCCGCCGCTAATATTGCTATGCTTCTCGCTTCTCCGATTTTTACTGCTGACCTAAAATTTTTATAAAAAAATATGTCTTCAACAACAGCAATATCTAAATTGCCATTCTTGATTATTCGGCTAATCTCCTGATAGATATATCTCAATTTTTGAGCGAGAGTCAAGCCGGTTTTGGGCTTTATTATGCCACAATCAATAAACCTTAGTTTGCTTCCCTTCTTTTCTACTATTCCAAAACCGGTAATAGCTGTGCCGGGGTCGATTCCTAATATACGCATAACAGGCTACAGGTTGCAAGCTGCAAGCTTCAAGCTTCAGACCTCAGGTTTTTGCTTGCGGCTTGGAGCTTGCGACTTGTGGCTTATTTTCCCCATATTTCTTCCTAAATTTCTCCATCCTGCCCATAGAATCTATCAATTTTTCTTTACCCGTAAAAAAGGGATGGCATTTTGAACAAATCTCTACATGAACATTCTTGCGGGTAGATCTCACCGGGATTACCGTGCCGCAAGCGCAGGTAATTGTTGTTTCTTCATACTGCGGATGAATTCCTTTTTTCATTTTTAATAAGCCTATAACTTACGGAGTCCGCCTTAGGCGGACGACGTAAGTTATTTAGGCGCATTGAACCCAGCACTAATTTTCTACTTTGGGAAAACATCCCTGAAAAATTAGTGCTGGGTAAATTCGGCCATACGATTTAGTCTCCTTATCAATCGCCTAAATCGTGGCTTCATTTACTTCTTATACTCGCCAAAAACTCCTCATTGCTCTTCACTCTACCTAACTTTCCTACCAATAATTCCATTGCCTCTACGCTGCTTAATTCTTGCAACATCTTCCTTAGCAACCAAACCTTATTTAGCTTCACGCTGTCCAAAAGCAGTTCTTCTCTGCGTGTATTTGAACGCTTTATATCAATTGCTGGATAAATTCGACGCTGGAAAAGGTTGCGGTCCAATTGCAATTCCATATTGCCGGTTCCCTTAAACTCCTCAAAAATAATATCATCCATTCGGCTTCCAGTATCTACTAAAGCTGTAGCAATAATAGTCAAACTCCCGCCTTCCTTTATGCTACGGGCTGTCCCAAAAAACCGCTTAGGTTTCTGCAAAGCCCCGGCATCTATTCCGCCGGAAAGAATTTTGCCGCTGTGAGGCATAACTGTATTATAAGCCCTTGCCAAACGAGTAATACTATCTAAAAGAATTACCACATCTCTCTTGTATTCTACCAATCTTTTCGCTTTTTGTAAAACCATTTCGGCAACTTGGATATGTCTCTCCGGCGGTTCATCAAAGGTAGAACTAATCACTTCCCCTTTTACAGAAGACTGCATATCAGTAACCTCTTCCGGACGCTCGTCAATAAGTAAGATAATTAGAAAAACATTGGGATGATTGGCGCTGATACTATTGGCGAACTTTTGCAACAAAATAGTTTTACCGCTGTAAGGAGGGGCAACAATTAATCCTCGCTGTCCTTTCCCCACAGGCGTAATAAGGTCCATCACCCGCATAGAAATCTCCTCGGGATTGGTCTCTAAGTTAAGTTTTTGAGCAGGATAAATAGGAATTAAGTTATCAAACAAAATTTTATCTCTTGTCTGCTCAGGGTTTTCAAAGTTAACCGCCTCTATTTTTAAAAGGGCAAAATATTTCTCTCCCTCCTTGGGAGGACGAATTTGTCCGCTTACGGTGTCCCCTTTGCGCAGATTAAACTTCCTAATCTGGGAAGGGGAAATATAGATGTCATCAGGACAGGGAAGATAATTATAATTAGGACTTCTTAAAAAACCAAAGCCATCCTGCAAAGTTTCCAAAACCCCTTCGCCAAATATTAAACCGTTTTTTTCAATTTGAGTCTGGAGAATTTTAAAGATGAGTTCCTGCTTTTTTAATCCGCTTACACCGTTAACCCCTAAACTACGAGCGGTTTTGCTCAACTCGAGCATATTCTTCTTCTTTAAATCTCCAATATTCATCATTATTTCATTCATTACAAATTATCCTCCATATTTTTTTTACCTGTTCTTTCGTTTTCTTTATTTCTTTGTTATTATCAACTACAAAATCAGCCTGTTTTATCTTTTCAGATAAAGCAATTTGGTAATCTATCCTCTGTAAAATTTCTCGTCGAGAAAACCCTTTTTTTTGAGCGCGAGAAACCTGCTCTTTTAAAGAAGCAATTACCACAACTACTTTATCTACAATTTTATTTAATCCTGTTTCAAGCAATAACGGAGCGTCAAGAACAAGTATTCTTTTTTCAGATACAGCGAATCTTTTCTTTATTTCTTTAATTACCAAAGGATGGAGAATTTTTTCCAATTCTTTTATTTTTTTATTATCCTTAAATACAATCTTGGCAATTTGCTGGCGAAAGTTTGAACAAGATATTTGGCGGGAATTTATATCTAATGCTTTCTTTACCTTCTCCCGAACGCTATCTATCTTTATAATATTGTGAGAAATTTCATCAGCATCAATCACTTCTGCCCCTAATTCTCTAAACATCTCCGAGACAGTGGTTTTACCTGTTCCTAAACTACCGGTGATACCGATGATTAACATAAAATAGGCTTCAGGCTCCAAGCTCCAAGTTTCAGGCTTTTTATTTTTTAGTTTATAACCTGTGGCTTGTAGCTTGGAGCCCATTCACCGCTTTCTCCCATTTGCCCTGCGTTTTTAAAATTAGATCGCAGACCTCGCGCACCGCTCCCCTTCCACCCCATTTTTTGGTAATATAATCCACTTTTGCTTTTACCTCATCAATCGCATTAGGAACACCAATACTCAACCCCACTCTTTCCAAAACTGCAAGGTCAATTATTTCATCGCCCATAAAAGCGATTTCTTCAGAGGAAAATTTATACTTTTCTAAAATTTTGTTGTAAATCTTTAGTTTATTGCGACTATTTTGGAAAACATCTTCTATCTCCATTTCCTTCGCCCTTTTGCTGACTGCTTCTGATTCCTTCGCAGTAATAATTGCGCAGTTAATTCCTACCCGCCGCAATAAAATAACTCCTAAGCCGTCCTGAACATCAAAAAATTTTAGCTCATCTTTACTGCTAAAAATTATCCTCCCATCGGTCAAAATACCGTCCACATCTAAGAGGAGTAACTTGATTTTTTTGAATTTGTCAATAAGTTTTGGTTGCATAATTTTAATTGCTCTGACTCATTAGGTCACCCAGTTTCCCAGCTGGGCATCTGGGTGGCTGGTTGCTGGGCGGCTATCATTTTAGGTCAATTAGTCATTTTTATACTATTCCTGATTTCACCACATCCTGTATATCCAATAAACCTATCAATCTGTTCTCGTTATCAACAACCGGAATCTCGTCTATCT
>DAOWIN010000149.1 GCA_030640885.1 Candidatus Omnitrophota bacterium | reverse complement strand
TCCGTTTTCTATTTTCTGATTTCCGATTTCTAACTTCCGTATTTTGATTTCTGTCTTCTGTTCTCCGTCCTCTGTCTTCTCTTCTCCATCTTCGGGTTTCGGTTTTCGGGTTTCGGTTTTCGGTTCTCTGCTGACTGGTAACTGGTAACTTGTGACTGTCTTCTCTTCTCCATCTTCGGGTTTCGGGTTTCGGGTAACGGGTTTCGGGTCTCCGTTTTCTGTTGACTGTAGATTGTCAACTGTTGACTGTTGACTGTTGACTGTAGACTGTAGACTGTCTTCTCTTCCTATCCCACTCTTTGAAAGATAATGGGCATTGGCAACCTTGGCATCGGTGATAATATGAGGGGTAATAAAAATAAGCAGGTCTTTTTTCTCTATTGTCTCACTATCATGCGAAAACAGGAACTTTAAGAATGGAATATCACCCAAAATAGGCACTTTCTTCTTTGTTTTTACCTTTTTATCCTTTAACAAACCCCCGATAATAAGGGTTTCACCGTCTTTGATCATTACATTAGTCTCTACTTCTTGGGTAGTAAGAATGGGAATTTCGGCTGTATCAAAAGTTATTGTACCGGCTTCATCGCTTATTTCAGGATGGATATTCAGCGTTACATAACCATCCTGATTTATATTGGGAGTAACAGTAAGCAAAATTCCATACTCAACATACTCCCAATCCGAAATATGAAACTTACCTTGTTCCTCGTTATAGGCATATTTAGGTGTAGGCCATTTCTTCCCTACAGTTATTTTCGCCTCTTGGTTATTAAGGGTGGTAATTTTGGGATTGGAAAGAATGTTTGTATCGGTACGCGTACTCAAAAACTGCAAGATTGTTTGAAACTGGTTAAAATCTAAGGTCCCGTATTTAAAATCAACGCTTGTATCAACCGTTCCGGGAAAACCATCGGGGGTATATTTATTGCCGCTGTTGTTAGAAAATGGCCAAACAATTGGCCGTTTGGCTCCATAACTGGTTAGCTGAGTGGTCCAATTAACACCCATTTTTTCCTCATCTCCCAAACCAACTTCAATTATCTGGGCTTCAATCATTACCTGTAATGTAGTCTTATCTAACTCTGCAATTACCTTTCCTACCTCATTTAAATTTGTGGAAACATCAGTGATAATTAGAAGATTTGTTCTTGCATCAAATTCTATCTTACCTCTTTCGGAAAGCATCTTTTGCAAAGCTTCGGATGTTTCCTTAGCTTTGGCATAACTTAAAGAAAATACCTTAGTTTGCAAACCTTCTTCTTCCAATTTGCTTAAATCGCAAATACGGATGATGTTTCCTTCTTTTTCGTAAGCAAAACCATATGCTTTCAGGATTACATCAAGGGCTTTTTCCCAAGAAACATCAGTCAAATGGATGTTAACTTTCCCATGGACATCTTCACCAGAAACAATGTTCATTCCGCTTTTGTAGGAAATAATTCTAAGCACATCTTTAATGTCGGCTTCCTTAAAATCCATATTTATCTTTCCGGGTTCGGTTTCTACTATCTTTTCCTGCTCTAATCGTTCGGCTTCTTTAGTTTTTTGAGCCTTCAAAACAAACGCCGGCAAACCAAACAAAATCATAGTGGCAATTATAATATAAATCTTAAACCTGTTTTTAAATTTGCTCATTGTTTCCTCCTAATTTAATAACATACTCCTCTCCTTCTTTAATTAATAAAATTTCGCGCTCCCCTATCGTTTTCAGCTTAAAGCTTCCTAATTGCTCACCTTCCTTTGCAAAACGCCCGTTTATTATCGCTAGGGAATTTTCCTGTTCATAAACTATACCCTGAAGATAAATATCCTCGAGAAAATGAATACTCTGAAAGACGGAAGTAGTTTTTGCTGTCCTGACTGAAAATGGGTTTTGAGGAAAGGCTGCCAAAATTTCATCTAATGACGAAATTCCGCCAGAAACAAGCTTCTGAGCGGAAATGAACGACTTCAGGATAAATTCTGCGCTTTCTCTTTTATTGTCCAAAGCAATAACCGTAATTTTCTTTATATCAATAAATTTATTGCAATTTTCTAAAAGAGAAATAAAACTAACTAACTGGCGAAACTCCCCCTCTAAATTTATATTTATATATAAAGGCAGATAATCTCCTTCCCCTATATCTTCCTGCGATGGTTTAATCGCTGAGATCTTGCTGCCTGATTTGGTTGCTGAACGAGACAGATAGCCTAACAAAGAAGTAATTTCTTCTTTACTAAGCACACTGATTTTATAAGAATCTATCTGTTTTTTTAAATCAACATTTTTCTTCCTTAAAAGATTAAAATCTGTCTTTCGGACATTTGGTTCCTTTGCCTTCTGCTTTAATATTTTCAACTGCTTCTGAGTCTTTTTTATTATAGTTAATTGAGGGAAAAGAAACCAAAATAACCAACAGAAAAAGACAGCTAAAATAACAAAAGAAAAAGCAATAAAGATCTTATTCTGAGTAAAAAAATCTTTAATATCTGCTAAACCTTTCATCTCTTTCATTATTTTTGTTTTTAGCGTGTGGCGCGGGGCCTATCTTATTTGCAATTCAAACCCCATCGCCTTCTCGCTTTTTTTTCGCGTAATCAGTTCTATTTTTTTAAAATCGCTAAAGAAAACCTTGTCATTTTTAAGATTATCCATAAACTTTATTATGTTTGCCATCGCCTCTTTTTCTAAAATAAGTGAGCGTCCCTTAATAATGAAAATATTCTCTTTGCTCTTGTCATCTTCCTGCCAACAAAGAGTGGTAAGCCAAACCCCGCGAGGAAGAAATTTATTGATTGAATCAAACTTTTTGCTCCAAAGAATCCCTCTTTTTAAATATTTCTCCAAATCTTCTTTTTCTTTATTCAACTGCTTACTCATATTTTCCAGCTGAAAAAAACCAACCCATTCTTGTTTCATTTTGCGATAAGCTACTGTTTGGTATGACCTAACTGCAATAACAAATAAACTTATAACTATCAGCAAAAATAAAAAAAGCCCTCCTATTCGGCAAAGAAAGACAGAAGGAAATATGCTCTTCTTTTTCCGCATCTGCAAAGGCAAAAGATTTATTTCTAACATGTTCTTATCGCCAATCCCACGGCAATAGCAAATTCGCTTTTCCTTTCTTTTAGTTCCTCAAAACCCTGCGTCTGTATAGATTGCAAAGGATTCCATATTTCTGCTTCAATACCTATCTTTTCCTCTAAAAATTTCTTTACGCCAACAAAATTCGCTGCTCCGCCGCTTAAACAAATCTTTTCTATGCCCTTTTCGTATTGACTTTCATAAAAATCAAAACAGCGTAGAGTTTCATTAAGCAATGTTTCCAAAGCAGGCGAGACCGATTCAACTGCCTTTTCGTTTTCTTCGCCGTTATTTTCTATTCTTTTGTCCTCTGCAGAATCACCTTCTGCATTCTGTTCGCTCGCTTGGCTAATCTCCTTTCCATCAATTTCAATATCCCGCGATAAGCGAGACTCTCCTTTTTCAACTATGTTCAAATTGGTTGTTATCGCTCCTATATTCAATAAACAAACGGTTTTGTTTTCAGAGAAATTATTAAAATAAAAAGAATTTACCAAACATAGAGTGTCAATATCGACAATTTTAGGAGTTAAACCCGCCTTTTCAACAGCTTTAATCCTTTCCTCCGCAAAGTTTTTTTTGGTAGCGCACAAAAGAACTTTCATCTTATTCTGTCCTGAATAAGAAAGAACCTGCCAATCAAAAAGCATCTCTTCTGTCTTGAAGGGAAGATATTTCTCCACTTCAAACTTCAGAGATTTTTCCAGTTCCTCCGCGCTCATCTTGGGTAGGTCAACATAACGAATAATTACCTCTGGACCAGAAAGAGAAATGTTCACCCTGTTAAATAACGATTTTGCCGCTCCCCGCCGAGGCGGAGATTTAACAGGGTTCGCCCCTTCCATTGCCTGCTTAACCGCCTCTGAAATATCTTCTTTAATTTCACTTATTCCCCAATTAATCAGGCAAAATTTTCCTTCTTTCTTTTGCAATTCCAGCATTTTTACCTGTGAGCTTCCAATATCTAAACCCACGGAACTGGATAGAGGAATAGAAAAAAAGTTTTTTAATTTCTTAAAAGAAAGATTCATTTATATAACGCCCCTACTCGCTCCAGGAAACAACCTGCAAAGGGGCAGTCCCTCCAGGAATGCCCGGCGGATTGGGGCGGCGATAATTCAATACTGTCTGGTTGTGAATAATCACCCGCTGTTTTCCATATAGAGCTCCGTTTATAGTAACCTGGCCTGGACCCCAGAAAGAAAGTATCTGAATCCTTGACCCTGCATAAACAAAGTTATTTAAAACTGTAGGATCATAGATGTTCACATTGCTATTTTTGCTCATTAGAGCGGGAAAATCTTCAAATCCGGAAGCAGGGTTATGGGTTATCGTCCCCGCAGAAAATTTATTTACATAGATATGTCCAGTAGCTACTATGCAGCCAGTAAGTATCCATGTGCCGTTTAAACGGACAGTTCCTTGAACCCAGGCAACGCCACCGTTCCCGGCAAAAGGGTCGGAGTTAAAAGATGTATTTCCGCCATAAAAATTTCCACCACTTATTGCTGAATTTCTATAATAATTGAAAAAAACTGCATCAAATGGCGGGGCAGAAATAGTTGGTTGATTAGACAGTGGAGGACCAGGATTTACCACCCCGCTAACAAAGGTTTTTGCCACTCCTACCGCAGTAGCACTGCCATTTACTGTGCCCGCTCCAAAAATTGCACTGCCAATTTTTAATGCCGGATTTATCGGGCTCACAGCTGTATTATTGGAATGAACATCACCGTTTACCGTACTTCCCCCTGCAATTAGCATCTTGCCGCCACCAAGAGCAGTAAAGTTAAATGCAGGTATGTCGGTATCTTTTACTTGTACTCGCAAGACTCTGCTTACATTCTTAACAGTACCGGTTGAGGTGATTAAAACAATCTTATCTGCAACATATTTAGAGCTATCTAAATTAACTGTATATATCCCCGCTCCCAAGGCAACATTAGTCTTTGGGTATCCAGACATAGTAAAGTTTGTATCATATAAAATCTGAACTGCCTCCTCTACCCCGGCTTCGGCTAAAAAATAAGCCTGTGCAGATGCTCTCAATCTGTTCACACTATAGATATCCCGCACAATCATTATGGACAACGCCGCGCAAACCAAAATTATTACAGCAAGAAAAATAATTGTGGTTAAAAAAATTGTCCCTTTTTGTTTGTGTAAATGCATTTTATAAATCTCTGCAATCTTTTTTAATCTGTGCAATCAAATTGTCGAACAGTAGCAAGACATATCTTACTTTCCCGTATTTCTGGGTTTTAATTCTGCGTTAAGAGATCTAACAATAGTTCCCTTTTTATACACTTCTTCTGATATAGATAGACCAATTTCCAAACCTCTATGCAATGGTTTCCCATCTATTTCCACGCTAAAAATCCCATAGTTAGGTCTTAGGGTAAAATATCCGCTTAAATCACAAGCGACTGTGTTTCCCGGCCAGTAAAGAGCTACATCTCGTAAAACAGGGGTCATTGTATAAATCGCATTGGGAGCAAGAACTGCCTGAAACTGAACATATCTACCGCCAGCAATCGCAGCAATACTTGCACTTCCGCTAATTGAACCGGTATCTATCGTATGCTCATCGCTCCAATCAACATCAGCCGCCAAAACTGCTTCGCTATCATTGCTTCTCACCTTTAATATTGCCCCGATACTTGGGTTGTTTAAACCTAATGTCCATCTTATCTGACTAAATTGGGGGTCAGCCATCGTAGTATCGTAAATCTTGGAGGTGTATATTCCATTGTCAATATAACTCACTTCAAGAAATCCTACCCCGTATAAATTATTTGTAGCTGTTCCTGTCCCTCCCCAACTATCCACTAAGCTATGGTCGCCTGTTTGCCAATAACAACTGGTTTCAGTTGGATGCGACCAATAAGAAATACTATTAGAATCTCCTGCTCCTACCAAAGGAATATAGAGACTTGCAAAATAGCTTCTGTCCTCGTTAAAATTTTCTCCCATATCAATCCAATCTGACCAAACAAAATTAGCCATCGGAATATCAACACCATTAGCCCCGCTAAATGTTATTCTGGCGCTCGGAGCGGCACAGTCCTGCCCTTGCCCAGCAATTTCAGAACGAGCGCATATATAAGCCGAATCTATTTTTAAATGGTCGGTATTTCCGGCGCAAAATTTTACCCTAACCAGTCTGCCACTTGTCTCTATATACTCCTGTGAAATTATATTTCTGTAGGTAATGTGGCCGTCTCCTATGGCAAATGCTTGACTGCTTACCGTAGAATTCTTGGTTTGCTCAGCAACATCCCAATTTTCTTGGTTTCCTATTAGACACAGAATAATATCCTCTCTGCTCATAGTTCCCCCCGCTCCGTCATCATTAGTATATTCACTGGTTGTGCCGTTTATGTTTCCAGACAAAAAATTACTCTCTCGCCACACATCGTTATAAAACCTCAGAGTAAGAAAATCATCAATATTGTGGCTGTTGAAACTTAATTGGCTATCACTGCTCCAACTGCCAAATGAAAGCATATTCTCAAAAGCGGGCGTAGCTCCTACAAAAGCAGAAATTCCCGCGCTTGCATCGGGATGGGTAATATGTAGATAATCTTCCCCCTCTCTATCTGAACCGCTGGGGGTCAATCTGATACAATCTATTCCCAAAGCATAATCAGTAGATAGGTTATTTTTGTTAGCGATTTTAAGCTTAAGCGTGTGATAACCCGAAGTCAAACTTATGCTTCCAAAACTAACATTGGCACTCTTTTTGGTAGAGCTGTTATAGTTGTCAAACTCACGCCTTTGGGGAGTAATCTCCAAAGAAATGGCTGGTGCGCTAATTAAAACCCTTGTGCCTACACCCGGAGTTGAATTCCAATTGGCATAATTCGGCGTGCTAACAATTGGCTGACCATTTGTAACTACATCGTCTATCTGAGTTTGTCGTTGTGCATCACTTAAATCAACACGCGAATTGAAAATTGTCTTACGCAACTGAGTTTCGCTGCTGCTGGTATAAAGATGATAGATAACCGTTTCATCCCAGTCTATCATCTTGGTAACTCCATCAACTTCAATAAATCCATCGCCGTCATCATCTACGGCAAGGGGAAGGCTTATTGCTTCATATGTAGCTGCCGAAACAGGATTAAAAAACATCTTGTCTGAGCTGGATAATCGCACATCTTTTTTTATCCTTTCCATAGACATTTCTAAAAAAGCAAGGTTTTTTGACCTTGTTCGCTCAATATGCCATGCCCGCTGGCTAAATTCCCAAAGCATTAAAATACCCCCAAAAACCATAACTCCAAGCAAAAGAGCTACTATTATTTCAACTAATGTTAATCCCCCACTACTTTTACACTTTTCGTATACCACCCTTAATTTTCTTTTTAAGCTCAGCATAAAATTTTTTAAATTGCTTTAATTTTCCTTCTCCGGAATCAAAAATAGGGCGATATAAGCGTTACTACTTCTGTAGAAACAGGGCTTATAACCTGACGTCGTTTATAATTTACCCTTACAGTTATTTGGGTTAGATTCGCTGCGTAATTAGGGTCAATTATGGTAGTACGGATAAAATTCCCGCTGGGATCACCAACACCATAGCGGTTAAGGGTAACATCTGTTTCCGCATAGCCATTTAGAGTACTATAATGTCCTGCATTTCTCGCTTCTCTTAAACGTTCTATCCTGTTTTTAGCAAGATTAAAAGAAATATAGGTATAATCAACACTTTGCCCAGCGCTTGTATTTTGGAATATTACACCCAATATTCCGCTTCCGGCAAGTACTAAAAGAGCCGTGGCTATTATGACCTCTGTAAGCGATATTCCTTTTTTATTCATAATTACAAACGATGGTTAGCATAAATATTGCAGATAGAGTCTGTTCCTAAAGGATTTATGGTATAGCTTGTTCCAAAAGTAGGATTAGCGTTGGTATCACAAGGGCATACAAGGTTGTGTCCGATAGTGTAGCTGCTTGCCGTTTCATCCCAGATGTTCTCTTTAAGATAAGAGTCTATATCAGCGGCAGTGGGAACATCACCTACCACCTTGTTGTTTTCAAGCCCCCATTGCTCCTTGGCAAGCTGAATTGCGCGTAGATTATTCACACAGGTACTTTTTTGATTATCGGAATATAACTTCATAAAATTCGGCACCGCAACAAGGGTTACCAAAGCGATAATCGCCACAACTGTTACTATTTCAGCAATTGTGAACCCCGTTAGAAGTCTGGTTTTACCAAAATTTAGTCTATTACTCATATCATAAAGAAAGATTGTACAGCTAACATATCTTTTTTAAAGCAATAGAAAAAATTTAGGAAAATTTTTTCTGACAGGACTTCTAACGGGGTGAACCCCACTTGAAGTTTATTGAGTTTATTGAGTTTATTGAGTTTATTGAGTTTCATGAGTTTATTGAGTTTCATGTATTTTAAATCTGTGTAATCTATCTATTGAACATCATGACCTCCGCCGACGCCTGTATCATCTGGACAAGTTACTGTATAATTGGCAAGAGTAGAACTAACTCCATATGTATAGGTCGCTGCGTTAAACGGACAAGTAGGAATTGTTTCATTCCTAAGATATTGCTTCCATTCATTCTTGGAAGCGTTTGCAGATACATCTGTAGTAAGGGCTATATTTTCTTCCAACGCCCATTGCTGTATTGCGGCGTCAATCATTGTCATATTGCTTTTACAAATATCAACTAAAGTCTGTTGCCTTGATTTCATAATATTCGGTACGGCAACAGCAGTAAGTAAAGCTAAAATGGCTACTACCAAAATAGTTTCAATTAGGGTGAACCCCAAACAAAATTTTTTATGCATCTTGCCTGTTAGAATAACATATCAAAATATTTTTAGCAAGAACTTTCTATCAGAACTTTTGCAATTTTTCTAATATATAACTATCCCTTTCTTGCCCATTTGTTCCAACTCTTTTTTGCTGGGCGTTTTTTTCTTTGAAGGAACATCCTGATAAACATCGGGAATACTCGGTTCCTGAGAAATATCCCTTAATCTTATTTCCTTTTTTTCTTCCTGTTGGGGAGACAAATCCTCGTCGCTTTGCCCATCAGGATGAATACCTGGCAAATCTTCTGAGGGTTCAATTATTTCTCTACGAGACGGAATTTTCTCTTCTAAAAATTTAATCTCCTTTTTGGGCGCTGCCTTTTTGAGCATTTTCTTAATCTGCGTTGGTTCTATTAAGGACGCTGTCTGCCTACCAGCTTTCATCTTAAAAAACAAAACGAGAAAAAAAACTGCCAATACTAAAATTATAACCCCTAAAATTTTTTTCATTGTTCCCCCTTTTTCTTTCTCCCCGATGTTACATCGGAAAAAACCTGCGGATGTCTTTCATTGTTCTTCCCATGAACCTGCCACCTGGATATAATCGCCGGTAGTGGGATAATAAGGCGGCGGATTATCACCCAAGCGGGAATCATGCTGATAATTTTTACTATAACCACTCATTCTTGTGTTAGTACTACGATTAAATGTCCCTACTGGTCCCCTATTTTGTTGGATAACCCCTCCATAAAGAGTTAATACCCCCTTAGCTGGACCTACCCACCATTCTTCTACTTCAAAGGAATTTCCTAAAGCCATTACAGAGGCATTAATTTCTACATTATGAGGGGCATCTTTACTTATAAGTATGTCTCTTTCGGCAATC
>DAOWIN010000126.1 GCA_030640885.1 Candidatus Omnitrophota bacterium | reverse complement strand
AATTGCGATTGGACCTCGCTCGGCGGCTTCCGGAGAAATATGTCCAATAGACGCTCCCCGTGTGCCTCCGGAAAATCTGCCATCGGTAAGTAAGGCAACATCTTTATCCAAACCAATACCGGCAATCGCCGCTGTCGGCGAAAGCATTTCTTGCATCCCCGGTCCGCCTTTAGGCCCTTCATAACGGATAACAATCACATCGCCCTTCTTAATATCTTTATCCATAATAGCCTTCATTGCTTCTTGCTCGCTATTAAAAACCCTCGCTTTACCCGAATGTTTGAGCATTGCTTGAGCCACTGCTGATTGCTTCACCACAGCCCCATCAGGGGCCAAATTCCCTTTCAAAATAGCAATTCCGCCTTCTTGGCTATAAGAATTACTGAGCGGACGAATGACCTCTTTGTCTAAAATTTTTCTGCCCTTTATATTCTCACCAACTTTTTTCCCTGTTACAGTAACTATGCCTTTTTTGATCAATCCCTTTTTGCTCAATTCTGCCATTACTGCCGAAATCCCGCCGGCGCGGTCTAAGTCCTCTAAATGATATTTGCCTGCCGGAGAAAGATGACAAAGATTAGGTGTTTTTTTGCTTGCTTTATTAAAAAGCTCTAAATCTAACTTGATTCCTGCCTCGCTGGCAATCGCCGGCAGATGCAAAACAGTATTAGTAGAACTTCCCAAAGCCATTTCCACCGCTAAGGCATTTTCAAATGCCTCAGGGGTTGCAATATCGCGCGGCTTTATATCTTCTGCCAACAACTGCATTATTTTCATCCCGGCCATTTTTGCCAATCTTATCCTTTTGGCGCTAATTGCCGGAATTGTGCCATTGCCGGGCAAAACCATTCCCAATGCCTCGCTTAGACAATTCATTGAATTTGCCGTGAACATTCCCGAACAAGAACCAACGCCGGGACAGGCTTCGTTTTCTAATTCCTCTAATTCTTTTTTGCTTATTTTATTGGCGGCTAATTTTCCTACTGCCTCAAATACAGAGATTAAGTCTATTGTTTGTTTATTCAAAAAACCGGCAAGCATTGGACCACCGCTAATCATTAGCGATGGAATATTTATCCGAAGAGCGGCCATCAGCATCCCCGGAACAATTTTATCGCAATTGGTAACCAAAACCAAACCGTCAAAGGGATGGGCTTTTGCCACTATTTCAATAGAATCAGCAATTATTTCGCGTGAAGGCAAGGAATACTTCATCCCTAAATGATTCATCGCAATCCCGTCACAGACACCAATTACGGGAAATTCCATTGGCGTGCCACCAGCCGCATATATGCCATTCTTTACCGCTTGAGCAATCTTATCTAAATGAATATGCCCAGGAATCAATTCATTTGCCGAATTTACCACCCCAATAATCGGCCGTTTTAATTCCTCGTCAGTATAACCCATCGCCTTGAATAAAGAACGATGCGGCGCTCTTTGAACCCCTTTTTTCATCAGATCTGAACGCATTTTGCCTCCTTGAAAAATTTATTCTACAGATCCTTTATTCATTATCTTTTTTGCCTTTTTCTACTTTTTAGCCTGTAGCTTGTGGCGTGTAGCTTGCAGCACTCCCACGCATCTCTCGCATAAATTTGCATATTCGCTATTTTTACCCACATTCTTAGAATAATTCCAGCAACGGGCGCATTTACTGCCCTCAGCATGTTCAATGCTGATTTCTAAATCCTCTTTCCCTTTTTCAATTTTTACTTGCGAAACAACAAAAACGGAGGGTAAATCTTTTTTACTTTCTAGTAAAAGATTTCTCAGATTTTCGTCTCCTACTTTCAAAACAATCTTTGCTTCCAAAGAACTACCGATTTCTTTTTTAGCCCTTTTTTCCTCTAATGCTTCACAAACTTTGGTTCTAACCTCAAATAACCTATCCCATTTTTCTTCCAGCCCTTTATCTATTCTTTTTCCTAAGCTTGGCCAAGAACAAAGGTGCACACTTTCTTCTTTTGCATCGGGAATATAACCCCAAATTTCTTCAGCAGTAAAGTTTAAAATAGGGGCAATTACTTTTGTTAAAGTCAGCAATATTTGATAAAGACTGGTTTGAGCGGCACGGCGTTCTACTGAATCTTTAGCAAAGGTATATAAGCGGTCTTTAAGAATATCCAAATAGAGCGTGCTCATTTTTACAGTACAGAAATTCTGGATTAACTGACAAACTTTATGAAACTGAAATTTTTCATAACCTTTATTAACTTCTCGCAATAAGATATGCGTTTCCAATAATGCCCATTTATCGATTTCCATTAGTTTATTATAATCTATTTTATCTTTTTGAGGGTTAAAGTCAAAAAGATTGGATAATAAAAAACGGACAGTATTGCGGATGCGCCGATAGGACTGAATAACGCTATCCAAAATAGCAGAGGAAATTTTAATATCTTCATTGTAATCAGCCGAAGCCGCCCAAAGACGCAGAACATCTGCTCCTCTTTTGTTAATTATCTCCTGAGGGGAAATAACATTCCCTAAAGATTTGGACATCTTCCTGCCTTCGCCATCAACTACAAATCCGTGTGTAAGCACTGCCTTAAAGGGTGAATTGTCATTAAGAGCCATAGCAGTAAGTAAAGAGCTTTGAAACCAGCCGCGGTGCTGGTCGCTGCCTTCAAGATACAAATCTGCTGGATAGCTCAAATCTTCTCTTTCCTGCAAAACTGCATAATGGCTCACGCCAGAATCAAACCAAACATCCAAAATATCTTTCCCTTTAGTAAAGCTTTGGCAGCTACATTTAGGGCAGACCGTTTTTTTGGCAAGAATCTCCTCTGCAGAATGCTCAAACCATCCCTCAACCCCTTCTTTTTCTATTAGTCTTTCTATTTTATCCAAAATTTTGCTGCCTGTTAATTCCTTTCCGCAGTCAACGCAATAAAACACAGGGATAGGCACGCCCCAATACCTCTGCCTGGAAAGACACCAGTCAGGTCTAAGCAAAAGCATACTTGCCATTCTCTTTTTTCCCCAAGAAGGAACCCAATCTATCTGAGTATTAGTAAATCCTACTGATTTTTCTCTCAGATTGCGATGATCAACCTTTATAAACCATTGCTTGGTCGCCCGAAAGATAACCTCCTTTTTACAGCGCCAACAATGAGGATAGGAATGCAAAATCTCTTCCTCGATAGGCAAAAGCATTCCCATATCCTGAAGTCTTGTTGTTATTACCTTGTTTGCCTCAAAAACATTCATTCCTTTAAAAAAAAGGACATCACTGTTGAATTTTCCCTGCTCGTTCACAGGGCTGATAACAGGCAATTTATATTTTAAGCCTACCTCATAATCCTCTACGCCGTGACCGGGGGCGATATGCACGCAACCCGTTCCCTGTTTCAAATCCACAAAATCAGCCAAAACTATCTTTGAAACCCTGTTTAACCAAAGATGTTCATATTCTAACCCCTCCAACTCTTCTCCTTTTGTTGTTCTAATAACCTCATAATCCTCTATCCCTGCCTTCTGCATTACAGGATTCACTAAATCCTCGGCAATAAGCAAAACTTCTTCCTGCATCCCATCTTCTGTTTTCTGTCTTCTATCCCCTGTATTTTGTCTTCTGTCTTTTATATTCTGTCTTTTATATTCTGCATTCTCTTTTCTATATTCTGTCCCCTCTCCTCTGTCTTCTGTTCTTTGTCTTCTATCTTCTGTATTTTGTCTTCTGATTTTTACCAACGCATATTTTGCCCTTGAGTGAACAGCAATTGCCACATTTGCCGGTAAAGTCCAAGGAGTAGTTGTCCAGATGAGTAAAGAAAGAGGTTGAGAATAGAAAGTAGAGGGTTGTAATTTAAATTTCACATATACGGACGGCGAACTGATGTCTTTGTATTCCACCTCGGCTTCGGCTAAAGCAGTTTCACAATCAGGACACCAATAAACCGGTTTTAGATCGCGATAAATATAACCTTGTTTAAATAATCTGTTAAATGCCTGAATGATTTTAAATTCGTATCTTTTGTCCATTGTTTGATAAGAATTTTCCCAATCAGCAAATACCCCTAATCTCTTGAATTCTTCTTTCTGAAGATGGACAAATTTTAAAGCATAATCCTTGGCTTTCTTGCGAAATTCCAGCTGGCTGATTTTTCCTTTATCTATTTTTAATCGTTTGAATAGCTGATGTTCCACAGGCAAACCGTGGCAGTCCCAACCGACAATAAATGGTGTATTAAACCCGCGCATTGTTTTATATTTAAGAATAATATCCTTTAAAATTTTATTTAAGCAATGCCCGATATGGATATGCCCGTTGGCATAAGGCGGTCCATCGTGTAAAATATATTTGGGTTTTCCTTCCCGTTTTTTTCTCAACAAATCATAAATGTCTTCTGTTTCCCACTTTTTCTTAATCTTCAACTCTTCTCGGGAAAGATTGGCACGCATCGGAAATTTTGTTTGCGGCAAATTTAATGTGTTTTTGTAATTCATAATTAAACCTCCAAATTCACCTTGTTAGATAGCGGCTCCGCCTGCCTAACCAAATCGGTTTCTAAACTTTCGTTTATTTTGCATTCAATTTTTCCGTCATCACAGAACTTTTGTGAAAACTCCAGCGTTAGTCTGTTGACCATTTACAAAAACTTTTTCATCCCCCTTCTTCTGCTCATTTCTTTTACCAACATTTT
>DAOWIN010000011.1 GCA_030640885.1 Candidatus Omnitrophota bacterium | reverse complement strand
TTTTTTATTTTTCATTGCTTCCTTATTTCCTCTACTATTCTTTTAGCAATTTCAAAAGCCGCAGCAATACGAATAATTTTTACATCGCCTAAACCCTTAACTGATAGAAGTCTTTCAAGCGGCTGATTGGCTAATCCTTTAAAAGAATTAAATTTATCTAAAAGTTCCTGTGCAATTTGTTCAGCCGATTTATCTTTTATACCTATTGAAATCAAAATAGCTAAAAGCTCAGCATCAGTTAAAGCTTCCGCACCTTTTTCCCGTAATTTACCCCCAGGATGTCGCCATTTTTGCTGATTTTTCTCCTCAACCTTCGGCAATTCCTTAATTTTCACCTTCTTATCCTTTGACATTATTTTTTTTACTTTTCCCTTTCTACCAACTCATCAATAGAAATTTCCAAAGCATCGGCGATTTTTTATTGAGTTTTTGTATTTCTTGTTTGATTTTTTCTCCATTTTAATTAACTCATCCTTATCTGTCTTCATTGCCTACTGCTTACTGCCAATTGCCAACTTCTTCTATAAAACCATCTCCCCGAATTCCTTTTCGCTTAAAATCTTAATACCCAACCCCTTTGCCTTTGTAGATTTTGACCCGGGGTCTTTACCCACAACCACATAATTAGTATTTTTGCCCACTGTTGAGGAAATAGAACCACCTAATTTTTTGACCAAACTCTCAGCTTCAAAACGGCTATACTTTTCTAAACTTCCTGTAAATACAAATTTCTTTTCATGGAGTGTCTTTAACTGGTGACTTGTGACTTGTGACTTGTAACTTTTTATCACCTTTGCTTTTTCCAGCTTTTTCAAAATCTCCAAATTATCCTCATTATGAAAAAAACTGAAGACACTTTGAGCGGCAACCTCGCCAATCTCAAAAACATTCGTCAAATCCTCTATGCTTGCTTTTTCTAATTCCTGGACGCTTGGGTATTTCCCAACCAAAACCTCGGCAGAATGGTCGCCGATATGGCGAATTCCTAATCCATAAACCAATCTTGAAAACTGCTTATTCTTACT
Source organism: Candidatus Omnitrophota bacterium (assembly GCA_030640885.1). Taxonomy (GTDB): domain Bacteria; phylum Omnitrophota; class 4484-213; order 4484-213; family 4484-213; genus DAOWIN01. The sequence goes on along the minus strand of DAOWIN010000011.1, from coordinate 4,722 downwards.
ATTCTCAATTGCTGTCAAAAGATTTTGGGCAGATTTCTCGCCCATCCTCTCCAAATTCTCTAAATTCTCTTGATTTAAGTTTAAATAGATATCGGCATAGTTTTTTAATAATCCCTCATCTACCAATTGATTGATAATCGCCTTTCCTAACCCCTCAATGTCCATTGCTTTGCGTGAGGCAAAGTGTTTAAGCCGCATCTTTAACTGCGCCGGGCAAGCGGCATTATTGCAACGCAAAGCCACCTCTCCCTCTAATTTAATCAATTTAGATTTGCACGCTGGACAAACTCGCGGCGGAGAAAATTCTTTTCTCCCCTTTTTTCTGCTCGCTACTCTGATTACTTCGGGAATAATCTCTCCCGCTTTCTCAATTATTACCTTATCACTGACACTAATATCCTTTTCTTTAATATAATCATAATTGTGCAGGGTTGCCCGCCTTATTGTTGAACCAGCTAAATGGATTGGTTCCAAAATTGCCACCGGCGTCAAAACTCCGGTGCGTCCAACTTGATTTTCAATCTCTTTTATTTGTGTCGTTGTCTGTTCAGGTGAAAATTTATAAGCGATTATCCAGCGTGGAGAGCGGCTGGTTGCTCCCAACCTCGCTTGCTGGGCAAAAGAGTTCACCTTTATCACCATCCCGTCAATGTCATAATTTAATTCCTTCTTTTTCTTTTCCCAATGATTGCAATAGTTTAAAGCTTCTTCAATGGAGGAGCAAAGTTTGAAATTGGGATTTACCCGCAGACCCACCTTGCTTAATTTTTTTAAAAAGGCATATTGTGTGCAAGGAAATTTATTCCCTTTTTCTAAATAACCCAAACTGTGTAGCCAAATGCTTAACTTTCGTTTGGCTACGGCTTGGGGGTCAAGCAGTTTTAATGAACCGGCGGCGGCATTACGCAGATTAGCAAACAGCGATTGACCGCTTTGCTCTCTTTCCCTGTTTAATCGCAGAAAATTTTCCCGCTCTAAATAAACCTCGCCTCTTAATTCTATTAAAGAAGGGAAATCCCCTTGTAGCCGCAAAGGAATTGCCTTAATTGTCCTCAAATTCAGTGTAATATCATCGCCATAAAGCCCATCCCCGCGTGTTGAACCCTTTTTAAGCACACCATTTTCATATAACAAAGAAACTGAAACCCCGTCAATTTTAAGTTCGGCAACATATTCTATTTTTTCATTGGGTAGATTCTTGCGAACCCGCTTATCAAATTCTTTTAATTCCTCAGGGGAGTAAGTATTTTCTATACTCAGCATTGCTGTTTTATGCTCAACAGAGGCAAATTGCTGGACAGACTGTCCGGCAACCCTTTGGGTGGGAGAATCTGAACTAATTAATTCCGGATTTTCCTTTTCTAATTTTGCCAACCTTTGCATCAACATATCATAGTCATAATCCGATATCTGCGGTTTATTTTCTACATAATATTTATAATCGTGTTCACGAATCAGATTGCGTAACTTCTCAATGTTTTTCATTTTGGCTTACCCCGTTAGAAAAGCCCCCCCTCCGTAGGCGAGATTACTATACAATACTTTATAGACAAAGCAGAGTTTAAGCTCCACCTTTTCTAACGGGGTTCACTACCCCCTCTAAAATCTTAATATATTTATCGGTAATAACATTCCAACTATAATTTTTTTCAACAAATACCTTCGCCTTTCTGCCCAATTCCGCTCTCTGTTTTTCATCTTTAAGAAGTTCGCTTACAGCCCGGGCAAATCCTCTGTTGTCTTTCTCTTTTATCAAAATTCCGTTTTCTCCATCTTTAACGGCATCGCTTATCCCATCAACATCAAAAGCAACAACAGGAACCTGATTTATTGATGCCTCAAGGGCAACTATGCCAAAACCTTCCGGATTATTCTCAATACTTACATTAGGCATAACAAATAGATCGGAAAATTCATAAATATAATGCAGTAGCTCCTTATTAACTTTACCCAACAAAAAAACTCTATCTTTAATCTGCTGTTTATTTACTGCATCTAAAATCCTTTTCTTCTCTCTGCCAGTCCCAACAATCAAATAAACTAAATTCGCATCTTCTTTATTTAATATCGCAAACACATTTTCAATAAACTCTGTTATCCCCTTGCGTTTAATAAGCCTTCCCACCGTTAGAAGAATTTTGCTGTTCTCGGGAATAAAAATTCCTTTTTTTTCTAAACTTTTCCGAAACTTCTCTTTACTCGAAAGAGAAAAATTCTTCTCCAAACGCACAGCGTTAGGAATAACCTTTATTTTAGAGTCTAAAACACCGCGGTTCAAGCATTGATTTTTTGTATATCTGCTAACACAAATAATCAAATCCAATTTTTTAATACTATTGGCTATAACTTTCTGATAGAGAAAAAATTTGAAGCTAATATCTAACCCGTGGGCAATACATATTACGGGAATATGCGTTGTTTTCTTAAACAATAGCCCCAGAGGGGAAAGCAGGGCATCGCCAAAAATAATACAATTATATGCCCTTTTTTGAATAAATACATAAAAAGCAATCTGCAAAATTACCTTTACAATAAATATTGGCAGAAATATTTGCGAATGCCCCCAGGCGATTAAATCTATTTGCTCTTTTTCCTTTAAAGCTTGATAAAATCCATAGCTTTGGCTCTGCATTCCGCCAATTGAAGGGGGGAATTTTCGGGTGATGTATAAGATTTTCATATATATTAATCAACAGCGAAAATAACCGTAGTTTTTGACTGAAAGATTGGTTTCATCTGCGGGTGACGCATAAATTCTGCCCATCTTTTGAAAACTTTCTGCGGTTCAAATGGGCCTGGTTTATAATGCTGAATAGCGCTGGGAGACGCCTGCGCACACCCAACATCAAGCACAGCATACTTAAACCCTTGCCGCTTAAGCCAAAGATAATTTTCTTGAACGCTATGCTCCAAAAAGGTTTTCCGATAATTTTTAATATCCTTGTTTAGATAATCACAGTGCATATCAGCCGCCGCCATCACCTCATCTTTAACGCAAAAAGGATAAACCTTGGAATTTTTAGGAAGATTATCCTTGAGCCACATATAAGAACGGGCGGCATTCATATTCCACATATAGTGATCAGCCCATAGTTTGGTTTGCAATCGGTATTTTGGATAAAAAGAAGTAAGCAATATAAAAACTGTTAACAATATGGTTAATTTTATCCTTCTATGTTTGTTTTCTTGGAAAATCAGCGATAAACCCCAACCGACTAAAATACTCACCGCAATAGCAAAATAGCTCCACATCCGAAAAGGGGCAATCTCTATAGAAAAATATTTTCCGTAAAGAGATAGTGCGCAAAACAAAAACCAGAATAGTGTAGTAGATAACCAAAAGTTTTCTTTTTGGAATAGCCGTTTATAGGTTGAAAGAGCTTTTACCAAACCCAATATCAAGAGAACAGAAACCACTGGCCCCAACCCGCGCGGATTGGAAAGACTATTATAAAATTTAACAAAAAAGAAATCCCCGATGTTATAAATATTGTTCCCCGACCCCTTTAATTTAAGAATTTCTATCGGAGCCAATAATATTATTGCAATAGTTAAAAGCCCAACTCCGACAAGCCAGTGCGGAGCGTATTTTTTAGAAAGAAAACTCTTGAATAGGCAAATTATTCTCTTATTGAAAAATAAAAATAAGGCAATCAAAAAAACTGCTGAAATAAGAAATATTTGGATAGGACTTAAAGACAAAGCCCTTTTTATAATTATTTCCGCTCCTCCCAAAGCAGAAATAGATTTAGGCCAGTGTCTTGCCAGTGCCGGTATCCAGAAAAATAGAGAAAGAAAAATACCGCTAATTATAGCAAAAAGAACAGCCCGCGAGTTTTTGCGTTGCGTAAGAATATGATTTGCTAAAAATACAACAGCAAGACCCGTTGTAACCACTGCTGTATGAAAATGACTTACCCATAAGGAAGCCAAAATGAGCAAAGAAGGAACTGCCCACCTTTTATTTTCGTCAATGCGGCTAAGCGAATAAAGAAACAGAGGAACTAAAGCCACATTGAAACTAAGCGGAAAGGTGAATCTGCTCACCCAAGCTGGAATGGAAAACAAAATTATGGTTGCAAATAATGCCTTTAATCTATCTCGCGTGAACCTTTGGACAAATATAAAAAAGAACAAAATGCTCAATGAGATTACTAAGGGATGAAAAAATTTGAAGGTCCACCAAAGGGAATTATTGCTTTGGTGCATAAGCCCCATAAAAATTTGATAACCTTGCGGGTAAGGTTCGGCATAGCGGTGAAACCTAAACGGCGCACTATAGGTATTAAACTCTGAGATGTATTTGGATGTATAGATATATCCCCAGGGGTCGCCATTTTCAAAATAGGGTTGATTGAACGCACCGAATGCATACATCCACCAAGTAGCTATAAATAAAAGAAGTACAAGCAAAAAAGGTATGTGCTGTTTGGAGAGATGAAATTTTAACTTTGGCGCTTTGCTAAAAGAATGCTTTCTGACCCAGAAAAAGGCTATTATATTTATTACGCCAATGAACAAAAAGCATTTATAATTGATAGCCCCTAAAAAATTTAGAAAAACCCCGATTACTGGTATTAAACAAATAGAAAACCCAACCAAAAAAACTATCCGTTCAAAGCGTTCTCCTTTCCTTTTTATCAACAGCTCTATCCATAATCCTAAAGAAAGGGCTAAAAATATAAAGAAAATAAGGGATGGAAAAAACATTTTGGATTGTTT
>DAOWIN010000075.1 GCA_030640885.1 Candidatus Omnitrophota bacterium | reverse complement strand
AAAATCCCAAAGATTTTTCTTTTGTGAATAGATATCATAGCCTCTTTTGTGGATTTAATACCCCTCGCAAAACTGAACAAATTTAATTAAGGCATTCGGCTTCCTAAGAGTATCTTCCCGTAACAAGGATAAAGCACTTGTCTTATCGCAATAGGGGATAAAACCCACAAAGCCAAAGATTGTTACCTTTTTCCCTCCCTTGTTTTTTCTCTGGTAAATCAAAATCTTATTCAGCTTTTCCACAAAAGAACGATTAAGGTCTTTCTTGCGCAAACTTAAACGCAAACTATAATTCCTCTAAAGCACCTTTTCTAAACTTATAAAAATTCCCCTTCTATATATGTCTTTATTTTAGGGCAATTTTTTTAAAAGTCAAGGATTAAAATTGTCAAAATGCAAGGGCTACCAACATTATATTTTCTCTTCCTTTTTCCCCCTGCTCCCCTTAACCCTCTTTTCCTTTCTCCTTTCTAACAAATCAAGAACCTTATTCATCTTTTCAACAAAGGAACGGTTGAGGTCTTTCTTGCGCAAATTTAAACGCAAACTATAATCTCCTTGAAGCGCCTTTTCTAAAAGCTCTTCCATACGCGGGAAGGGTTCAAGAGTACGATGCAAAAAGACTAATATTATAATCAAAAAAAGAACCTCGGCAAGGGCAAAGCCCAATGATAAAAATATTAAGGTTTTCTGCTCAACCAAAAAACCTTGCAGTTTCCCACATAAATTCCATAGCATATAGGAAAGAAAAAGATTAAGAACAATAACAGCACCGAGGAAAAACTCAAAAATCTTAAGCCGAAATTTTATCTTCCATAACTTTCTGTCCCTTCGGTTTTTCATTATAACCTCCTGATATAACTTTGTTATAGCTTATTCACCCCGTTAGAAGTCCTGCCTTTTCTAACGGGGTTCACTCTTTAACTATTTTATCTATTTTTTTCACTATTGGCAATAACTTTTTTAATTCTACAAAATCAATCATATTCAGGGCGTCGCATAACGCCTGATCCGGTTGAGGATGAACCTCTAAAAACAAGCCATCGCAACCCATTGCCACTCCTGCTCGCGCCAAACCAGAAACAAATCTTCTTTCTCCTCCTGAACTTTCTCCCTGCATACCAGGCAATTGCACACTATGCGTGGCATCATAAATTACTGGATAAGTAAATTCGCGCATTATGGGCAAACTTCTCAAGTCACTAACTAAATTATGATAACCAAACGATGTCCCTCTTTCCGTAATCAAAATATTCTCATTACCACTGCTTTCTATTTTTTTTATGATGTTTAAAACATCATAAGGTGAAAGAAACTGCCCTTTTTTTATATTGACCGCCTTTCCTGTTTTCCCAGCCGCTAAAAGTAAATCTGTTTGCCGACAGAGAAGAGCCGGAATTTGGATAATATCCAAAACCTCTTTTGCATAACTGATTTGAGCAACTGAATGCACATCACTCAAAATAGGAATATCTAATTTCTGTTTAATCTCAGATAATATCTCTATTCCCTGTTTGATTCCCGGTCCACGATAAGAATTGATAGAACTTCTGTTTGCTTTATCATAACTGGATTTAAAAACAAAAGAGATGTCATTCTTTTGACAAATTTCTTTTATCCTCTCAGCAGTTTGCAAACAATCCCTTTTCTTCTCAATTACACAGGGTCCAGCAATTAAAACTAAGGGGTTTCCCCGTCCAATCTTTACTTTACCTATTTTAATTTCCTTTGTCAACATATCTTTACTTTTTGAACGCTAAAACAAAACTTGCAGAAAAAATTCTTGTCTTCTTCTTATCTTTTATTTTTCTTTTATCTGTTTTCTGTAAACTGTTGACTGTTGACTGGTTTACCCACCTTCACCATTGCTGGCCTAATTAATTTCCCTTTTAATCTATATCCTTTCTGCATTTCTTCAATAATCGTTTCCTCACAATGCTCCTCAGATTCCTCCTGCATTACTGCGTGGTGAATCTGAGGGTCAAATTTTTCGCCTTTGGCTTTGAGCCTCTCTAAACCCTCTTTTTCTAAAACGCCCATAAGCTGATTATAAATTATTTCAATCCCTGTCGCCACTTTTTTGTCGTGCTTGCTTAAATTTTTCAAACCGTGCTCAAAATTATCCAACACGGGCAAAAGCTGTTCAATCAATCCACAATTAGCATATCGCACAAACTCCTCTTTTTCCTTCTCCAACCGTTTGCGATTATTCTCAAACTCCGCCCGCAATCTTAACAAAGAATTATTGCACTCAATTAACTTATCAGCTTTTTCTTCTAAAACAGAATATTCCTCCTTAGATAAAAAAACCTGCTGTTTCTCTTTTTTTATTTTTTGCTTTTTTTCTTTTTCTTTAACCATTATTAAAAATTGGGAGATTAAATTTGCCGCTTATTATACACGGAACTGTTATTTATGTCAATCTTTGCCAAAACCTCATCCACGCTTATTGCCTGCATAGAACGTTCTTGAGGACAAACAGAACCATAGCAGGGCAAAGGATAATTACCGCCTTTTTGAATCACACTCCAATTTTTCTGTTCACTATAGGGACCGGTTATTCTAAAAGAGGTGGGTCCAAATAAAGCGATAACTTTACAATCCAAAGCTACAGCAATATGCATCGGCCCGGAATCATTAGCAATTACTAAATCTGTTTTCTTAAATAAAGCCCCTAATTGCTTTAGAGTTGTCTTTCCTGCGGCTAAAATGGGTCTATTCTGCATTAAAACGGAAATCTGTTCGGCTAATTCCTTATCTTTCTTACTACCGCTAATTATTACTTTTGCTTTGTATTTCTGAATAAACTTATCCCCTAAAAGAGCAAAATTCTCTAACGGCCATCTCTTTAATTCCCAGTTCCCGCCAGGATTTAAGATAAGCAAAAAATCATTTTTATCTATTTTGTTTTCTTTTAAAAAGTTATCTGCCCAGTATTCATCATCCGATGAAACAAAAAAATAACAACCTCTTTCTTTTTCTACGCCCAAGAAATGAGTAAGCCCTAAAAAATGCTCTGCCCGATGGACATCCACCTTAGACGGATTAATTTTCTTATTAAGAAATATTGATTTCCTTCCCTTTTTATAGCCAACTCGTAAAGGAATCCCAGCTAAAAAAATAAGCAAAGAACGAGTAAAAGAAGCAGTGAGCAAAAAAACAATATCAAATCTTTTTTTACGCAGTAAAGAGATGAGTTTAAAACTTCTCAAAAAGTTGTTTAACCCCCTTGTCTCGGGCTGAAAGATAATTTCGCTAATGTCCGAATTTCCCTGCAAAATTTCTGCGCAACGCGGGACAACCAAAGAAAAAATCGATGCCTGCGCAAACCGTTTTTTCAATGCTCTAATTACAGCAGTAGAAAAAAGAACATCCCCCCGCCAATTTGGATGAACGATAAGTATCTTCTTAATTCCCATCTTCTCTCTTTCCTATCTCCTATATCCTATCTCCTATATCCTTTATCTTCTATCCTATAACCTCTCTGTATGCCTTCTCCGTCTCCTCCGCCATCTTCTCTAAAGAAAATTTCTCTTTAACTGTCTTTCTTGCTTTTCTGCCCATCTCTCCTGCAAGTTTTCTGTTATTTAAAAGCTCAATAATCGCTCTGCTTAATTCCTCAACATTGGCAGGAGAAACAAGCAATCCATTTTTT
>DAOWIN010000153.1 GCA_030640885.1 Candidatus Omnitrophota bacterium | reverse complement strand
GCGTTCACAACATCTTTAACATATACAAAATCATAGCAAGAATTTAGAGACTCATAAAATTTAACCTTGTTGCCTTTTTCAATTGCTTTCAGAATATCATAAATAGGATTGCGGGTCATTCCCTTTCCGTAAATACGGCTAAACCTCAAAATTGCAAAAGGAAGCCTAAAATTTTTATTGTAAAGCCGGCAGTATTTCTCGGCGGTTGATTTAGAAACACTATAAAATTTATCTACAAAATCTGCTTCTTTTTCTTCTTTGGGTAAGGAAGAGACAGGATAAACAGCTCCACTGGAAGCATAAATAATTTTCGCCTCTCTCTGACGCCCCAACTCTAAAACATTAACTGTTCCCTCTACATTAATCTTGAAACTCCCCAAAATATCTTGTTTGCATAATCGTTCAGAAGAAACAGCAGCTAAGTGATAAATTAAATCTACATCTCCCAAAGCATCCTTTAAACAAACAAAATCAGTAATATCACCCTGTTTAAATCTAAAATTAGGGGATTTTATTTTCTTTAGTAATTCGCCCTTATGGCGGCTAAAACCGATTACCTGATGAGCTTTAACCAATTCTTTGACAAGATGCTCGCCTACAAAAGCGCTTGCACCGGTTATTCCAATCCTCAATTTACCTCCTTTCAAAATCAATCTACAGTTTACAGTCTACAGAAAACAGATAAAATAGAAAAAATCAACCTATTCTGTTCTCTATTTTCGGATTTCGTCATTCGGATTTCGGATTTCTGTCCTCTGTTTTCTGTTCTCGGTCTTCTGTAGACTGTTTTCGTTGCTTACTTTTCATTTGTCCACTGCCAACTGCCTTCCTGTTCTTTATCCTCGGTGTTCGGTGTTCGGTTCTCGGTGTTCGGTTTTTTGTCCTCGGATTTCGGTTCTTGGTTTTCGGGTTTCTGTTCTCTGTCTTCTATAAACCATAGACTGTCTTCTGTTTTCTGTTCTTTGTCCTCGGGTTTCTGTTCTTGGTTTTCGGGTTTCTGTTCTTGGTTTTCGGGTTTCTGTTCTTGGTTTTCTGTCTTCTCTTCTCTGACCTCTGTTTTCTGTTCTCTGTCTTCTGTTTTCGGTTCTTGGGTTTCGGTCTTCTCTTCTCTGACCTCTGTTTTCTGTAGACTGTTCTCTGTAGACTGTTGACTGTTTTCCGTCTCTTCCGCTATCGCCCTTGCCAACAGAGGAAGCATTATTTCGTGATGGCCAATAAAGGTGTAACCTTTGCCGCCGGTTGCCGTAGGTCTTTTTACTACATTCTCCATTGGACGATAATGCTGAAGCATATCCAAATTCACTGTGGTAAATTTATTTACTTTATAACCTAAATTTCGTGCAATGGAAAGGGCTTTCAAAAAAACCTCGGGTAAAATTACTGCTGAACCAATGTTCAAAAATACCCCTTCTTCCAATTTGGCTATTAAAGCTGCAAAACGGCGAAAGTCAACATGGCTTGCTTCTCCTATTACTCCGCCTTCACAAGTAGGATGCATATGAATTATGTCCGTGCCCATAGCAACATGGACAGTAACGGGAATGTCCAACTTATAAGCTTGGACAAGCAAACTATGTTTTTCATAAGGGAAATTAAGCTCGGTTAATCTTTTAGCTACTGCTTCTCCCATTCCTAAACCCTGCTCAAGCCCTTCCTTGATTGCTTTATTTAGTATTCTACCTGTTTCCTCAACCATGCCAAATCTGCCATCCTTGATGCTAAAAGCCACATCCTCAGAGGTTTCCCCAATTAGAGCAATCTCGGCATCATGGATAATTCCCGCTCCTTGCAAGGCGATTGCTGAAACTAAACCTTTTTGCATAAGATTAATAATAATCGGATTTAATCCGCATTTGATTACGCTGTCACCCATTGCCCAAAGAATTGTTTTTCTCTTATTAAAAGCCTCTGCGATATCTTTCACCAAACTGGGAAAATCTTTTCCTTTCAAAATTGCCGGCAGGGAATCGATAAATTGCTTAAAAGAATCTCCTTTTTGGGATACTTTAGCAAAATCTTTAACCTTAGTTTTATTCTCTCTTTCTTTGATGGGATAAGTCTTAATCTTACATAAATCAACTGGTTCTACTTTCATTTGTTCTCCTATGAATAAAAGCTCCTGTTGCAAGCTACAAGTTGCAAGTTGCAAGCAAGAAACTTAAAATCTAAGATTTTTTCTTTTCTTCTTCTTGCCTGTAGCCTGAAGCTTGCGGCTTGCAGCTTGTAGCTTCCATCCTCTCTTTTATCACCTTCTCATACCCCAATCCTGCAGGTTGATAATACCTTTTTTGAGAGGGGATATACTCCTGTTCCACAAAATGTCCCTTATAATTATGGGCATATTTATATCCCCCTCGTCCCAGTCTTTCTGCACCTTTATAACTGTTCACTTTTAAATTCGTAGGAATCTCAAGTGTCTTCCCCTGTTCTATGTCTGCAAGCGCTGTTTCTAATCCCTTGTAAACGGCATTGCTTTTTAAAGCAGTAGCAATATAAACAGCGGCTTGGGCTAAAGGAATTCTTGCCTCAGGCAAACCAATAAATTCAGAAACCTGCAACGCGGCATTAGCCACTATCAAAGCATTCGGGTCGCCGTTCCCCACATCTTCAGCGGCACAGATAACAACCCGACGAGCAATAAAACGCACATCTTCTCCAGCGTAAAGCATCTTTGCTAACCAATAAAGAGTGGCATCAGGATCTGAACCGCGCATACTTTTAATAAAGGCAGAAATGGTGTCATAATGCCCTTGCCCCGCTCTATCATAAACTACTACCTTTTTTTGCATTGATTCCTGGGCTACCTTTAAATCATAATAAATCTTTCCATCTACCTTTGGCGATGTACTCAATGCTCCAATCTCTAAAGCATTAAGCGCCCTGCGGGCATCTCCGTCGCAAATCTTTGCCAAAAATTCAACTGCTTCTTGGGAAACAGCTAAAGGAAAATTCCCCAATCCCCTCTTTTTTTCTCTGCTTGCTTTGTGTAAAATTTCTTTAACTTCATCCTCATTCAGACGCTTGAACTCAAAAACTGAGGAACGGGAAAGAAGCGGAGAAATTAAAGAAAAAAAGGGATTGTGGATAGTTGCCCCAATCAAAATTATATTCTGTTCTTCAATATCAGAAAGCAAAACATACTGCTGATTTTTATTAAAATGGTGAATCTCATGAATAAATAAAATTGTTTTTTTATTTTCATCCTGCCTTTGCTTCTGTGCCTTTTTTATAATTTTTCTTAACTCCTGAACATTGGAGGAAATGGCATTTATAGCCACAAAATGGGCAGCGGTAGTCTTGGCGATAAGATAAGCAAGGGCAGTCTTGCCTGTTCCAGGGGGACCATACAAAATTAAAGAGGAAATGCGGTCAGCTTCAATTAATCTTTTTAACAGCTTTCCTTCACCTAAAATATGTCTCTGCCCCGCAAAATCGGCTAAACTTTGCGGCCGCATCCGCACTACCAAAGGCAAATCTGCATTTTCTCTTTTAGAAAATAAATCGCTCATATTAGTTAAACCACTCAAAATACTAATAGAAGTTTTGTCATTTTAAACGAACATTAACCAAGCCGCAGGCTACAAGCTTCAGGCTACAGGCAAAACCAAGAATTAAGATTTCTATCTTAATCTTGCTTGAAACTTATAACTTGTTGTTTGTTACCTGATTTTTTTGCCCTGCCGAAACGCAGATTTTAGCGTAAAGAAAAAAGTTAGAGAGCGAGAAATGTAAAACTTTTGTTAGTAAAAAAAATCCCCACCCTGTCGCTCGAAGAAAAATCTTTGAACCTAATTGCAAAGTGGGTGCCCTGTTGAATACAACGCATTGCATCCAAACACAGGCTCCCTCAAACTAAATGTTGGCTCAAAAATTACTCCCCGTAAGCACGAACAAGGTAGGGAATCTATAAACAATTATACCATATTTTCAAGGAAAAGGAAATCAGCGGGTTGTCGCTTTCAGTTTTTTGGATAACTGCTGACGAATTTTATTGTCAACATTATTTATTTCTGTATCGGTTAAAGTCTCTTCCTTCCCTTGATACTCTATAGAAAAAGCTAAACTTTTATGTCCTCTGGGCACCTGTTTCCCTTGGTAGATGTCAAATAGGTGAATATTGTTTATTAACTCCCCACCATTTTTGCGGATAATTGAAATTATCTCCCCGCAGGTAATTTTATCTTTTACCAATAGGGCGATATCCCGGCATATTGTCGGATATTTAGAAATAGGGCTAAATTTCTTTTTGAAATTACTTAAATCTACTAAACATTTAAAATTGATCTCGCAAAGATACACCCTTTGTTTAAGCCCATAATGGACCAAAATATCTTTGCTTACCTCCCCCAAAATTCCTATTTTTTTATTTTTTATTTTTAAAACAGCGCAAAGACGAGAAAAACGGGAGTCTTTTCCCTCCGTAAACGAATAATTGCTAATCCCTAATTCAAAAAGTATTTTTTCCACTATCCCTTTTATATCATAAAAATCTAATCTGGGCACACTTAAACTTTGTTTGAATTCTTTGCCTTTTTTGTACCAAACATTTTCTTTCTTTCCAAATATCGTTAGCAACAGATTTTTATCTTCATAGGCCTCTCCTTTCTCGCTATAATAATAAATTTTTCCTAACTCAAAAATCTTAACCCTTTCCGCTCTATAATTAAAGTTCCAAGCGAGGACATTTAAAGCATTAGAAAAAAGAGATGGACGCATTATTTCTTGCTCAATGGTTAACGGGTTAAAAATATGGATAATTTTTTTCTCCTTCCCGCCCTGTTCAACAATTGCTCGATCAGAGGTTAAGCTGTTAGTAATTATTTCCCCAAACCCCGAACTAATTAATATTTCTTTCAGTTTTTTGCTTACAATCTCACTTTTAGATTTCTCAAAAAGGGAAATTCTCGCTGGCGGCATTACAAGAGGAATATTTTGAAAACCAAATATGCGGGCAATTTCCTCAATTAAATCGCTTTCCCTTTCAATATCAGAACGGAAATAGGGAATTTTTACTCTTATTCTTTTTTTATCGGAAAAACTTATCTCAAATTGCAAAGTTGTCAAAATTTTCTTTATTCTTTCCTCAGAAATATCTATTCCTAAAATCCGCTTAACTTGATCGTAACGTAATTCAAGCTCTTGTTTTTTTTTCTTATTTCTGCCTGCCCATACAACCTCTTCTAATTTACCCTCCGCAAACTCCTCTAACAATTGGGCTGCTCTTTCTGAGGCTAAATCTATTTCTTTTGAACATACGCCCCTTTCGAAACGATAAGACGACTCTGTAGAGATAGCTAATTTTCGGCTTGTTTTTCTTATCTGCAAGGGTTTAAAATAGGCGCTTTCTAAAAAAACCGTATTTGTATTCTCATCTATTCCGGAATTCTGGCCGCCGATTACCCCGGCAACCGCTAAAGGCTTTTGGCAATCAGCAATAATTAGAGTCTGTCCGTCCAATTCCTTTTCCTCATTATCAAGAGTAATGATTTTCTCTCCCGCTTTTGCTTTCCTGATTATTATTTTCCTTGCTTGGGACTTGGATTTCACGCTTTTGATTTTTTTAAAATCAAAAGCGTGCAGAGGTTGCCCCCTTTCCAGCATTACATAATTGGTAATATCCACAACATTATTTATTGGCTTCAACCCTAAATTAAGCAACCGCCTTTGCATCCATAATGGCGATGGTCCTACCTTTATATTGCTAATTAGCCTACCTGTATATCTTGAGCAACCCTGCTTATCCTGAATCTCAACCTCTGCGCATGTGCTTTTCGCTTTGCGTTTTGCGTTTTGCGGCGGCAATTCATTTTCCTCTACCCTGGAAGCTACAGACTGCAACTTGAACCCTGTAGTAGCTGCCACCTCGCGGGCAATACCCAATATGCTCAAACAGTCGGAACGATTAGGGGTAACCTCAATATCCAAAATCTCATCTTTACCTTTACCATTAGAGATTGCTTTAACCTCTAATCCAACCATGGTCAATTTCTCGGCTAATTCTTCGGTGGGCAAAGTAATATGGACATAATTTTTTAACCAATTTAGACTTACTTTCATTTTTAAATTATAACAATTTACCTCTGATATTGTCAACCCCGTTAGAAGTCCTGTAAGAAAAAAATCCCTAATTTTTTTTCTATTGCTTAAAGAAATATATCAGCTATGAAACCTTTCTATTATAATAATAAACTAAATTTTAGCAAAAATCAGATTTCTAACGGGGTCAAGAGAAAGTTATCTTAACTTTATCGCTGCCTCGGAAACCTTGTCTGCGGCAACATTTAAAACTGCGAGCTTCAACTGTACATAATTATCTTGGGGCAAAAATATAAAACCGCTAACGAGATAGCCGGGACGAATGTTTCTCTTTCCCCAATCCATATGATGCATCTTTTGGGGAATATGAGCGGCTACTGAATCTCCTCCAATAAGAGCGCCCATAAAAGTACCCATTAAACCTCCTACGCCAGCCATTTTGCCCACATTATGACTACCGCCTCCGCTTACTGCTCCAAGAGCGGCTCCGGCAGTTGCTCCTACTACCGCTCCCATTCCAGCTCCCTTCACCGCCCCTTTAGCCGTCTCTGAACGCTTGATCTTTTCAATGGATTGATGTAAGGCATAGGTATTCAACATTGAACCGTCATTGCGCACCCCAAAAATCTGGGTTCTGTCTATTTCCACATTTTGCCCGCTATTATTTTTAACTATCAGCTTCACGGGCAAAATCCCCATTTTTGTCAAGTCAACATTGAATTGTGCTTTTGACTGCTCAGGTGTATTCAAAACCTCAACCCCAATAATCACTCCATCTATATCGCTATGGACATAGTAATCGCTTGGAGGTCTTATGGGGGTAACCCTATCCTCGAAAGTGGCACAGCCAATAATAACAGAGAACAGAAAAATCAAAAATAATCGTTTTTTCATTCGTTTCGCTTAGGATCAAAAATTTTTACAAAGTAAAAATTTTTGGCGGAGAGGGTGGG
>DAOWIN010000150.1 GCA_030640885.1 Candidatus Omnitrophota bacterium | reverse complement strand
TTATTCGTTGCGAAATTTTAACCGAAGATTTTGCATATAATAGGGGATTACTGCACCATAACATTAATTATAAATTGAACGAAATGAAACCTCGCTCAGCTTCTTCACCTGCGAGGTGAAGAATATGCCTGAGGTTTTGCTTCGTAACTAAAACCTATTACTTATCTTCTTGACAACCTCTGCTTTTTTATTTATAATACATTGTGAAAGATATAACAATCTGTAGCTTGGAAGGTAGGTTTTTTTCTGGAATTTTGCGAAAGCGTAAATAAAAATATTTCTATGCAAACAGTGAATAAAAATTTTATAAATGAGAAAAAAATAGAAGAAGATTTAGCAGTAAATAAAAATCCTGAATCCCGAAGGGTAAAAGATATTCTTACAAAAGCCCTTTCTATCGAGACATTAGAACCCGACGAAACAGCGGCTTTGCTAAATGTAGAAGATAAAAATTTGTGGGAGGAGATATTTGAGGTAGCCGGAAAGATAAAAAAAAAGGTTTACGATAACCGCATTGTTACCTTTGCTCCTCTTTATTGCAGCAACCTCTGTGTAAATAGCTGCCTGTATTGTGCCTTTAGAAAAGAAAACACTGAAGGCATAAGAAGGAGATTAAGTTTAGAGGAGGTAGAGAAAGAAACAGAGGTTCTTATATCTTTTGGGCATAAGCGCCTCATTGTTGTCTACGGCGAGCATCCTCTAACAAATATAGATTATATTAGCGATACGATAAAGACAATTTACAAAACCAAGGTTGGGGCTAACAAAATTAGAAGGGTAAATGTGAACGCCGCTCCGATGTCTGTTGAAGAGCTAAAGCTATTAAAACAAGTAGGTATCGGGACATACCAGGTATTTCAAGAAACATATCACCGTGAGACCTACAGAAAGGTTCACCCAAAGGGTCTGAAATCAGATTACAAGCGGCGGCTTTACGCATTGCACAAGGCAATGGATGCAGGTATAGATGATGTAGGAATTGGTGCGTTGTTTGGTCTGTATGATTGGAGATTTGAGGTTATGGGGCTTTTGGAGCATAGCCGGGAATTAGAAAGATCTTTTGGCATAGGTCCGCATACAATTTCCTTTCCCCGTTTAGAACCGGCAATGAATACTCCTTTTGTTCAGCAAGCAGAACATAAAGTTTCAGATGAGGATTTCAAAAAACTCATTGCTGTCCTTAGGCTTTCCGTTCCCTACACTGGAATGATTTTGACAGCGAGGGAACCAGCACATATCAGAAGAAAAGTTCTTCCTTTAGGGTGCACTCAGACAGATGCCTCCAGCAGAATTGGCATTGGAGCATACAGCAGAAAGTATAATAAGCAGGAAGCGGAAAAACAACAATTCCTTTTGGGGGATACGAGAACGCTGGATGAAGTAATAAGAGAATTCGCCTCAGATGGATATATTACTTCCTTTTGTACCGCCGGATATAGATGCGGCAGAACCGGGAAGTGTATTATGCAGCTTTTAAAGACAGGTGAAGAAGGAAAATTTTGCAAACTTAATGCGGTTTTGACCTTTAGAGAATGGTTGGATGATTTTGCCAGCGAACAAACCAAAGAAGCGGGTGAAAAGGTTATAAAAAAAGAGATAGAGGAGTTGAAAGAGCAATTGCCGGATACATATCCCCAATTTGAAAAGTTTTACCAGCGGATTAAAAATGGAGAAAGAGACTTTTATTTTTAGAGTCAAAAATTAAAATTTAATAGATCTTGAATATACACATTTTTTATGATAAAATGTGTATAAATGGAGGTAAGCTATGAAACGTACAAATATTGTTGTTGATGAAGGATTAGTCAAAAAGGGTTTAAAGACAACAGGGCTTAAAACTTGCAGAGATTTGGTCGATTTTGCTTTGCGAGAAATTATTAGGCGAGAATCGCAAGCTAAGATATTGGAACTGAAAGGAAAAGTTCATTGGGAGGGAAATTTATCAAATATGCGCAGGGGAAGAAAATTAAGATGATATTAATTGATACAAGCGTATGGATAGATTTTTTCAAAGAGAAAAATAATCCTTATGTTAGAACATTGGAAATACTTATAGAGCAGAGGGAAGATATTTGTTTGTGTGGTGTTATTTTGGCAGAAATTCTTCAGGGAATAGAAGACGAAAAAGAATTTTTAAAAACAGAATCATTATTGAATAATTTAATTTATCTTCCTATGAGCCGGGATACATTTTTTTTAGCGGCTAAAATTTATAGGCGTTTAAGGTCGCGGGGAGTTACTATAAGAAAATCTATTGACTGTATGATTGCGGCAGTGGCAATAGAAAATAAAATATTTTTATTACATAATGATGAAGATTTTAATTTGATAGTTGACTATTTTAAATTACAAATAGTTGAAGTTTCAGACCGTTAAAAAAATAAATTTTTAACAAATATCAATAAAGATGAAACCCGGCACCGAGACAGAACTAAAATATAGAAAATTTTTTGGGGAGGCAAGCGAAATTTTTCAGAAAGAATTGGGGAAAATATATGAAAGAGTGTAAAATAGAAGAGAACAAGGCAAAATGCAATTGCACCTACGAGCCCTGCTCGAGAAAGGGCATTTGTTGTGAGTGCATAAGATACCATCGGAGTATAGGCGAACTTCCAGCTTGTTTTTTTCCTGACGATGTAGAGAAAACCTACGACCGTTCCATCGAGAAATTTATTGAAATTTATCAGAAAAGGAATCAATGAAAAAAAAGTGAACAAAGCGGAAATTATAGAACAGTTAAAGCAGGAGAACACAAAAGAGCTTTTCAAGGAAGCAGACAAGATTCGGGAGGTTTATGTAGGTAATGAGATTCATATTAGAGGGATAATTGAATTTTCAAACTATTGCTGCCGGAGTTGTTTTTATTGTGGTTTGCGCCAGCAGAACAAAAATATTTCTCGTTACCGAATGTCCAGAGATGAGATAATAAAATTAGCAAATGAGATAAGCCAGTTGGGGGTTCGAACCATTGTTTTGCAATCAGGCGATGATATAGAATTTAGCCAGAAGGAAATTAGCAGGATTATAAATAGGATAAAAAGGGGAAAACCCGAGATTGCTATAACCCTGTCTATTGGAGAAAGGCCGCTTGATGATTATAAAGCCTTTAAGGATGCTGGTGCTGATAGATATTTATTGAAGCATGAATCTGCAAACTCTGAACTCTACGCAAAATTTCACCCCGGGCAGACTTTAAAAAGAAGATTAGCAATTTTAGAAAATCTTAAGAAATTAGGTTATCAAATAGGAGCAGGAAATATTGTTGGTTTGCCGGGGCAAAGTTTGGAAGATTTAGCCGAAGACATTTTGCTTTTGAAAAGTTTGGATGTAGATATGGCTGGAATTGGGCCATTTATTTCCCAAAAAGATACCCCTTTGGCAAACTTTCCCTGCGGGGATTTAGATTTAAATTTGAGGGTTTTGGCGTTGGTGAGAATAAATAGAAAAACTATTCATCTGCCGGTTACTACTGCTTTGGCAACCCTTGACCACGAACAAGGGCAAATTTTAGGTCTGAGTGCCGGGTGCAATGTGATTATGCCCGATTTTACCCCGGAATGTTATCGCAGGAATTATATTATTTATGATAACAAGAAGCGAGTAAATTTAGAAAAAGCAAAGGATATAATTTTTAAAGCGGGTAGAGTAATTTCTAAAGGTAGAGGTGATTCGCCCCGTTAGAAGTCCTTATAGAAAAAATTTTAATAAATTTTTTTTCTATCGCCCCAGAAATAAACATCAGACTTCTAACGGGGTTCCTTAAAATGACTTTTCCAGATTGGTATCTTAAACAGAGAGAAAAAGCGAGAAAGGAATTAAAATTTGCCAAGCCGTCAAAATATGGAGTAGATATTCCCCTTCAGGATTATCTACGGGAAGGAAAAGAAACGGGAAAAGTAGATGGACTGAAGAAGTTGGATAAATTTACACAGGAAAGGCTTGAAATTGTTGGCGAGAGAGCTGATGAGCAATTCCGCTCTGCTTCCTATCTTCAGCAAGATAATCTCGTTACTTATCTAAAAATAATAAAAAAAGCCCTGCCAAAAGGTGTGGTGGTAATGAGCACTGATGAGGCAATAAAAGAGTTCAGCTGGCTTAAAGACTATTATTTCAAGATTATACCCCCTAATCTAAATAAATATACCACTTTTATAAATGCCTATTCTAAAGGGGGAATTTTTGTTTGGGTCAAAAAGGGGGTCTCTGTTGAATTTCCTGTTCAAGCCTGTTTTTACACCAAAAGTTCAAATTATGTTCAGATTCCTCACAATTTCATTATTGCTGAGCCGTATTCAAAGATTCATCTGCTCAGCGGCTGTGTGCCTGATAAAAAATGCACCAATTCAGTCCATATTGCCGCAACCGAGGTTCACATTAAAGAAGGGGCAGAGGTTAGTTTTACAATGCTTCATAATTGGAATGCCGATTCTCAGGTCCGATCAAATGTTGGTATAAAAGTAGAAAAAGGGGCAACCTGTATAAGTAATTATTTACTTAGTTCGGAGGTTAAAAATCTTCAAATGTATCCCACAGCAATTTTAGAAAGAGATGCCCGCGCTGTTTTTAACACAATGCTTTTCTGCTGCGGCAAAAGTCAGGTGGATGCAGGTTCGGCAATCTATTTTAATGGTGAAGGTTCAAGAGGAGAGGTTAAAACAAGAGCGTTAATTTTAGATAATTCCCGTTGTTTTATGCGTGGTAATTTGAGTGCTAACAAAAAATGCTTTGGGCATTTGGAATGCCGAGGATTAATTTTGAGCAAGAATGCATTAGGTAAAGCTTATCCCAATCTATCCGGTTCGCAAGATGCCGAGCTTACCCATGAGGCGTCAATGGCTAAAATTAAACAAGAGGAACTAAATTATCTAATGACCAGAGGTTTTTCCAAAGACGAAGCCGTCTCTTTAGTCGCCAGAGGTTTTATAGATTTGGATATTCCCGGATTGCCACCAGCCGTAAATAATTATATCAAAAGGGTAATTGAGTCAACTACAAAAAGGGGTATTTGAGATGCAGATAAGGGATTTGTATGTAGGGGTGCGGGGGAGAGAGATTTTAAGGGGAATAAATTTAGACATAGAGAGAGGTGAAAGACATATGCTAATGGGGCCCAACGCTTCTGGCAAGACCACGCTTGCTTTAGCCATTATGGGTTTCCCACAGTTTAAAATTACTCGAGGTGAAATTATTTTTAATGCCCAGCCGCTTAACAATCTTAGCATAGACAAACGAGCAAAGATGGGCATTGCTTTGGCAGTTCAAGCCCCTCCCAAAGTAGATATAAATTTTGGTCAATTTATAAATGAAATTGAAGCTAAATTTGGCAAAAGCACAGAGCCTGTTGAGAAGGCTTTTCCTCAAGAGGTAGAGCATTTTAAATCACGCAATCTAAATGATGGTTTATCCGGCGGAGAGAAGAGGCGATCAGAACTACTTCAGATTTTAGCAATGCGTCCCAAATTTATCATTCTTGATGAAATTGATTCCGGTGTAGATATAGATTCGCTAAAATTGATTGGAGAGATTCTTGATAAAAGACAGGAATCAATGCTGATAATATCTCATTACCGGCATATTTCTAACCATCTAAAAGTAGATAAAATACACATACTGGGGTTTGGTAGGATTTTGGTAAGTGGTTCGTCAGCCAAAATTTTAGATGGTCTTGAGCGTTACGGATACAAAAAGTATCTAAAAAGATTGGGTATCTGCAAGGAGTGCCCTTCAAAGGAATGCGTTGTTGTTAAGTAAAAAACCAAAACTATAGAGGTTTGACATCCATAGTTTAAAAATGCGATATGATGAAGCCGCAAAAGATAAGTTCGCAATATCAACCAAAAGAGATTGAAGGAAAGTGGTATAGGTATTGGGAAAAGCAATTATACTTTAGCCCCAAGAGAGACAAAAAGAAAAAGCCCTATGCGATTGTTATTCCCCCGCCCAATGTTACCGGTATTTTGCATATGGGACATGCCTTAAACAATGTTTTGCAGGATATTTTGATTAGATGGAAGAGAATGCAGGGATTTTCTGCACTTTGGTTGCCGGGAACAGACCATGCTGGTATTGCTACCCAAAATGTAGTAGAAAGGAAGCTTTTGCAGAAAGGGCTCAAAAGGCAGGATTTAGGCAGAGAAGGATTTATAGATGAAGTATGGAAATGGAAAGAAAAGCATGGCTCTACTATTATTGAGCAATTGAAGAAATTGGGTTGTTCCTGCGATTGGTCGAGGGAAAGATTTACACTGGACGAGCAACTGTCCGACGCCGTGCAAGAGGTTTTTGTAAGATTGTATAAAGAAGGGCTTATCTATCGAGGAAATTATATTATCAATTGGTGTCCCCGTTGTCAGACGGCTTTAAGCGATGAAGAGGCGCCGCATAAAGAGGTTCAGGGAAATCTTTATTATATAAAGTATCCGCTGAAGAAAGCCACCAGTCACCAGTCACCAGTCACCAGTCAGAAACCCGCAACTCGCAACCCGCAACCCGATTTCGTTGTGGTAGCGACTACCAGGCCAGAGACAATGTTCGGCGATACTGCTTTAGCTATTAACCCCTCAGATGAGCGATTCAAATATCTATTGGGCAAAAAGGCTATCGTACCTATAGTGGAAAGAGAAATAGATATTATTGAGGATAGCCATGTTGATCCTGAGTTTGGGACAGGGATAGTTAAAATTACCCCTTTTCATGATGCGAACGATTTTGATGTTGCCAGCAGGCATAATTTATGCGGGATTTTCTGTCTAAACCCTGATGCCACAATGAATGCAAATGCGGGGGAGAATTATGAAGGTATGGACCGTTTTGAAGCCCGCGAGTCTTTAATAGAGGATTTAAGAGAACGCGGATTATTGGCAAAAGTAGAAACGCATCAGCATGCGGTAGGGCATTGCTATCGCTGTCATACAATGATAGAACCCTATCTTTCCCGACAGTGGTTCGTGAAAATGAAACCCTTAGCAGAAAAGGCGATCGAAGTGGTGAAGAAAGGGAATATAAAATTTTATCCGCAACGCTGGACTAAGGTTTATCTAAACTGGATGGAAAATATAAAAGATTGGTGTATTTCACGCCAGATTTGGTGGGGACATAGGCTACCCGTTTATTACTGTAGAAAATGTCAAGGAGAAACGGGTAGCCAGTCATCAGTCACCCCCGAAGGAAAGTCTCCGACTTCCTACGGGGCAGGCAGTCACCAGTCACCAGAAAACAAAAGAGGAATTATTGTAGCCAAAACAAAACCGCAGAAATGCCCTTATTGTGGTTCAAAAGAGATTTATCAGGATGAGGATGTTTTGGACACCTGGTTTTCTTCTTGGCTTTGGCCGTTTTCTGCGTTCGGTTGGCCGGACACAAGTCACAAGTCGCAAGTCACAAGTTACAAGCAAAAACCTGAAGCCCATAATATGCAATCTACTGATTTAGAATATTTCTATCCTACTTCTGCTTTAGTTACTGCCCCAGAGATTATCTTTTTTTGGGTTGCCCGAATGATTATGGCTGGTATGAAATTTATGGATGCAATTCCTTTTCACGATGTTTACATTCACGGAACGGTAAGAGATGATACGGGCAAAAAGATGTCCAAATCTTTGGGCAATACTATTGACCCTTTAGAGACGATAGAGGAGTTTGGCGCCGATGTTTTACGTTTCAGCATTGTTTTTATTACGGCAACCGGTCAAGATGTTTTTCTTTCCAAGCAGAAATTTATTATAGGAAGAAACTTTGCCAACAAGATCTGGAATGCCTCCCGTTACATATTGCAGTCCACAGTCCACAGTCAACAGTCAACAGTCGACAGAGGACAGAAAACAAAGAGCAGTTGGCAAGAGACAGAGAATTTGGAACTTAAAGAAAGATGGATTTTGAGCCGCCTCAATCAAACAATCAAAGAGATAAATAGATGTCTGCAAGATTATAGATTTCAGGAAGCAGAGGAGAAGATTTACGAGTTTTTTTGGCATCAATTTTGCGATTGGTATATTGAATTGGCAAAGCCGGTTCAAGCTTCAAGCTCCAAGCTTCAAGCTCCAAGCCAGAAAGCAGAAAACCTGCAGCCTGCAACCTGTAGCTTGATTACCCAGACCGTTCTTTACCATATCTTAGAAACCTCAATGCGTTTGCTACATCCGTTTATGCCTTTTATCAGTGAAGAAATTTGGCAAAAAATTCAGGCTACAGGTCAAAAAAACTTGAAGCTTGAAACCTGCAGCTTGCAGCCTGAAAGTCTTATAATTGCCGACTGGCCCGTAGCAAATGAAGAACTAATAAACAAAAAAGTTGAGCAGGATATGGGGCTGCTTGTTGAGGTAATTAAAACAGTGCGAAATCTATGCGCTGAATTGAATATAAAAGACTTTAAAAAAAGCAAATTAATCCTTAT
>DAOWIN010000002.1 GCA_030640885.1 Candidatus Omnitrophota bacterium | reverse complement strand
TAGTGCCAAAAAATACCTTTGCAAGATAGAAAAACTTTTGATGGTCAAGATTAAAATAGTATCTGTCGGTTCGGAGCGTGGGCAGACAATTTTTGTTTAATAAATTTACAGTTTTATTTTGCACCTGTGAAGAAGCGTGTCTGTTTACACTTTGTAGGTGTAAGAGGTTATAGGAAAATGCGTAAAATTGCTTTATTAACAAGTGGAGGAGATGCTCCGGGGATGAACGCCGCAGTTCGTAGCGTTGTGCGCACAGCAATTTGTCAGGGTTTAGAGACAGTTGGCGCGCTAAAGGGCTACCAAGGGTTAGTTAACGCCGATTTTATCCCTTTGCAGTTAAGAAGTGTAAGCAATATTATCAACAGAGGGGGAACAATTTTAAAAACTGCCCGCTGTGCGGAATTCTTTGAAAAAGAAGGAAGAAAAAAAGCGAATGAGCATTTAAAAAAGAATAAAATTGATGGTTTAATTGTTATTGGGGGAAATGGTTCATTTTGTGGAGCGCATCTTTTAGCTCTTGAGCATAATTTTCCAGTAATTGGTGTGCCGGGAACAATTGACAATGATATTGCCGGCACTGATTTTTCCATTGGTTCGGATACAGCGGTAAATACTGCATTAGAAGCCATTGATAAAATTAGAGACACTGTAAGCAGTATGGAAAGAATTTTTGTGGTGGAAGTGATGGGCAGAAAAGAGGGTTATATTGCTCTGCGCGTGGGTTTAGCAGGAGGGGCAGAGGATGTTCTTATTCCGCAAACAGAATATGATATTGAAAGAATGTGCGAAGATATTAGCAAAGGGAGAAAACGAGGAAAGGTAAGTTGGATAATTGTTGTTTCGGAAGGGGTTGCTGGCAGTAAGGATGTTGCTTCTTTGATTGAGGAACTCACCGGTTTTGAAACCCGTTCAATAACATTGGGACACATTCAAAGAGGGGGTTCGCCAACGGCAATAGACCGCATTTTAGCATCTCGATTAGGGGCAGAGGCAGTAAAGGCGTTATTGGCAGGCGAAAGAGACAAAATGGTAGGAATGACTGGTGAAACCATAAAATTGATTGATTTTAGTTCTGCTTGCGCTCAGGGAAGAGAAAAAAGGAATAAATTAGATAAAGAAATATACGGCTTAATTAGGGTTTTGGCAACATAAAAAAGTTAAGAACTAAACTAGAAATTCTCTATTGATGCGTGTTATTTTTGGATGTTATTAGTAGATTAAGGTGAGGCAAAGATAGCAAAAAGGAGAAAAAAATGAATATTTTAAACTGGGTAGATATTTTAATTTTTGCTTTGCTTGTGCGTAGTGTTATGTTAGGTTTTGGACATGGTTTTTCGCGCGAATTTATTAACTTATTGAAAATGCTTGTTAGCTTATATCTCGCTTCGCTTGGTTATCCTCTTTTGACGCAAACAGCAAAGGCATACTTTACATTGCCTTCTTTTTCTGCTGGCATTTTCTTTTTTGTCTTAATTTATGTATGTGTTTATTTTTTATTTACTCTCTTGCTGGCGAGGATAAAAGAACCACCGGTTCCGTTGCTTATGAATGTAGTAGGGGGATGTTTAGGTCTATTTAAAGGAGCGATAATTGCCTTTTTTATTTTAACACTTTTAAGTCTTACATCTTTTTCTTCAGTGAAAACGGCAATTAAAGATAAATCCTTTTTTGCCCCTTATATTTTAACCAGCGGCAAGACATATTGCAAATTATTTATTTCTTTACCGCAGGTAGAAGAGAGTCAACAGTCAACAGAAGACAGATAACAGAAAGGATATGGTTGTTTTTTCTGTAAACTGAAGACTGCAGACTGATTTTTCTTATCTTATCTGTTTTCTGTAGACTGTAAACTGTAGACTGTGGACTAATACTTATGTTTTACCCTGATGAGATCATTGAGGAAATTCAGCAAAGAGCTGATATTACAGAGGTAATTTCATCTTATCTTCCGTTAAAAAAGGCAGGCAATTTGTTCAAAGCCCTTTGCCCCTTTCACCAAGAGAAAACCCCTTCCTTTGTAGTTAATCCTCAAAAACAAATATTTCACTGCTTTGGTTGCGGTGTAGGCGGCAATGTTTTTACTTTCTTAATAAAACAGGAGAATATTAGCTTTCCGGAGGCGGTAGAAATTTTAGCCCGCCAAACAGGTGTAGATATATCTCGCCTAAAAACAAAGGGTTTTGACAGAGAAGATTCTAATATTACCACCAAATTATATGAAATAAATGAATTGGTCAGCA
Organism: Candidatus Omnitrophota bacterium; assembly: GCA_030640885.1. GTDB lineage: Bacteria > Omnitrophota > 4484-213 > 4484-213 > 4484-213 > DAOWIN01. Next base: position 599 of record DAOWIN010000002.1, on the reverse strand, counting down.
GTTACTACCAAAATAATCTTTTAAATAAAGAAAATGGTAAATTAGCCCGTCAGTATCTAAAAGAACGCAAAATAGATAGCGAGGTTATCTCTAAATTTTGCGTAGGTTATGCTTCTATCAGAAATAGCCTTTTGGAATATCTTCAAAAAAGAGGTTATCAAAAAGAAATTCTGCTTAAAGGAGGATTGTCTATAAAAAGGGAAAGCGGAGATTACATAGATAAATTTATCAACAAAATCATTTTTCCTTTATTTAATCCTCAGGGGAAAATAGTAGGTTTTGGCAGCCGGCGTTTAGATAATCAAACTCCTAAATATATCCATTCGCCCCAGACAATTTTATTCAACAAAAGCAAATATCTATATGGATTGAATTTTGCTAGGCAGTTCATTAAGAAAGATGTTATTATTGTGGAAGGATATTTAGATCTTTTTGCATTGGTTCAGTTTGGAATTCGCAATGTTGTTGCTTCTTTAGGGACAGCTTTAACTTATGAGCAGATAAGACTATTGAAAAGATACACAGAAAAGTGTATTATTATTTATGATGGCGATAAAGCAGGTCAAGAAGCTTGCTTGAGAGGGTTAGAGTTATTTATG
>DAOWIN010000036.1 GCA_030640885.1 Candidatus Omnitrophota bacterium | reverse complement strand
CAAAGGATTTTATTTAATGGGGTCAATTGTAATTTGGAGCTTGTGATTTATTTGTTATTTGGTGCTTGGTGCTTGTGATTTCTCAACTGGCAAAACCAGTTGAGACTATTCCTTCCCCAATGGATGATAATCCCGATGCACCCCTTTTAATCTGCCCGGGCTTAAATGCGTATAAATCTCCGTAGTCACTACACTGCTGTGCCCAAGCATACTTTGAACCACTCTTAAGCTCGCTTTGCGCTGCAAAAGATGGGTAGCAAAAGAATGCCGCAGGGTGTGGGGGCTAATCTTTTTTTCTATCCCAGCCAAAGAAATATATTTTTTGATTAACTGCCAAATCCTTTGACGCGATATCCTATTGCCATGCACCGTTAAAAATAGATAATCGCTTCTTTTGCTGTCTAATTTAGGTCTTTCCTCTAAATAGTTCTCTATTGCCTGCTTGGCTTTTTTGCCAAAAGGAACAATTCTTTCCTTGCTTCCTTTTCCTATACAGCGAACTATTCTTGATTTCAATTCTGTTCGCCCCACTGTTAAAGTTGAAAGTTCACTCACCCGCAGACCTGTAGCATACATTAACTCCAAAATTGCCTGATTGCGGATTCCCTCCCAATTTTTCTCTTTCTTGGGCTGATTTAAAAGAGCATCCACCTCTTCAATATCCAAAACCTTAGGCAGTTTTTTAGCTATTTTAGGAGAATTGAGCAAAACAGTAACATCCTCTTTTAAAAAACCATAACTCACCAAAAAACGATGGAGAGATTTAATTGCCGCTAAATTGCGGGCTAAAGAAGCAGTTGCTTTTTTATTTTCCTTTTCTTCCCAAAGAAAGGTAGTTATATCCTCAGACTTTATTTCTTCAAAGCTCTTGTTCTTTTTGGCTAAAAAAGAAGAATAGCGTTCCAAATCCCTTTTATAGGCAAGAAAGGTATTTTGAGATAAGCCCCTTTCCAAAGAAATATAATTTAAGAATTCAGTAATTAAATCTTGCATACCTTAAATTTTTCTATATCTGGTACTTCTACCCAAACCAAAACGTTCAATTTTTTTAAGGCGCAAAAGTCTATCTAATGCTTGATTTACTGTAGGACGAGCGACTTTTGCCTTTTCCGCTATCTCTCCGGGCGAAGCCTCCTTTACAGACCGTAAATAATTCCATACTGCCAATTGCTTAACAGATAATAGTTTCTCTATATTTTCCTTAGAAAGCAATTCCACAGCCAGCTCAGATTGTTTCAATATAACCGACAGAAAGAAGTCAAACCAAGGAATTATGTTTGGTTTTTTAGTCCTTAGGGTTTTCTGGCTCTTTCGTAGAGCCATATAATAATCAGGCTTACTATCCTCTATCAGTTTTTCATGAGACACATAAGGCATATATAAATAACCGGCTTTAAGCAAAAGCATATTGGTGAGTATCCGCGAAATGCGACCATTACCGTCCTGGAAAGGATGGATATTGAGAAATTCAACAAGAAAATTTCCTATAATAGGTAAAGGGTGATATTTTGCTTCTTCAAATGCACGCTGTGTCCTTTCCACTAATTCCTGCATTTCTTTAGAAGTTAGATAAGCCGGAGTAGTATCAAATAGAGTTCCTACGGAATTTCCTGCCTCATCAACCATCATTACTTTATTCTCGCGCTTCTTATAATCGCCACGGTGCAATTTATCTTTCTCTACATATCTCAAGAGTTCTTTATGAAAATGCTTTATAGTGTTTTCGGACAATTTTATGGTCTTATAGGAATCAAATACATTCCGCAACAATTCGTAATATCCCTTTACCTCCTGCTTATCCCTATTTCGGAATTTCTGAATAGAAATCCCCCGCATAAGCTTCTCTACATCTTCATCAGACATTCGGGCTCCTTCTATACGAGTGGAAGCACCGGTTGAAGTTACAAGAACAGAGCGTTTAAGGCGACCTAATACCTGAGGACTCAATTTAGCTCCGGCAATCCATTGTCCTTTTAACTCATCAATCCGGGCAATCTTCACCCAAATTTCTACAGGGATATTTTCTACTCTTTGTCTAAAATTACTCATATTTCTATAATTCTATCAAAAAAATTATCTTATATTTTAACTATATAAGATTATATAAGAATAAATTTGTGGTGTCAAGGACAAGTAATCAGATTTTGCATTTTAAAACTGTTTTTTCTCTTTTCCTAATGTAGAAGACACTCCGTGCCCGGGATAGATAGTCATTTTGTCATCTAAACAAAATAATTTTTCTTTTATTGATTTCAATAATATTTCTTCTGAACCGCCGGGAATGTCTGTCCTGCCTATCCCCCCGCAAAACAGTGTATCGCCGCTAAATAAAACATCTCCGCATTTCAAACAAATTCCTCCCGGGGTATGCCCGGGAGTGTGTATAACCTCTAAAATTAAACTGCCGATTTCTATCTTCTCTCCATCCTCTAATAATCTGCTTGCCGCTGGCGATTTATAGGAACTGCCCATCCACAAAGATAGATTTTTTGTCGGGTCGGTCAAAAAGGATGCGTCTTCTTTATGGATAAAAATGGACAGACCGAATTTATCATTTGCCCCAATATGGTCAATATGCCCGTGGGTGTTGATAATGAAGCGGGCAATGTAATTGCCCTGCGTAAGAGACTTTTTTATCTTCTCCGCCTCTGCCCCCGGGTCAATAATAGCTACCTCGCCAGTTTGCTCATCGCCGAAAATATAGCAATTTGCCCCTACTGCTCCTACAATAATAGATTCTAAAATCATTTTTCCCTTATAAGTGTCAAGTGGAAACATCCACCTTCGTCTTGAAAGCTTTCGAAACTTTGTAGGAAAAGTTAAAAAATATTTATTCTGCTATAGAAAATTTTACGCTAACAACTGCGGTTACTTTCTTTTTGTAAGAAGAGGTATCATTATTGCCATACCATGATACTTCATACGAATTTACAGGGGTTATTTGAAAAATCCCCATTTTGGCTGAACGCATAAGCCCTATTTTATTTCCGGTTGAATCAGCCATGCTTATTGCCCGTTCCTTTGCATTCTGCGTTGCTTTTGCCAACATCTCAATTTTTAGCTCACTTAATTTGGTGTAAAAATAATCAGGTTTCTCGGAAATAAACTGGATATCTTGATTGATCAATTCTGTGGATTGTCTAGACACCTCTGTCACCTTTCCAACATCATAAGATAAAACCTGCACATCTTGACTTACAAAGTAACCTTCAATCTCATTGGTGTTATAACCCTCTTCAGTCTTCTTGTAAAGAACCTTTGTATCTACCTGAGAAACTATAATCTCATTTTCTTTGATTCCTTTAGCGAAAAGATATTGTTTTACCTTGGTTAGGTCTTGTTTTAATTTAGCAAAAGCAGTTGTCATTTGCGGGTTTCTGCACGAAAATTCCGCATTCCATACGATATAATCAGATAGGATTTTCTTCTCTGCCGACCCAGTCACATCAATTACCTCACTGGAAAATTTCTTAACCTGCATAAAACCCTTGGTAAATATAATCGTAGATATTATCGTAGCAACGACAAAGCATATCCCAAGGATAATAATTTGGGTGCTTCTTAAAACTTTCAATCCTTCCATCGTTTGTCTCCTTTGTTATAACTTTGTTATAACAAACATCCTGAATTTTACAGGATATCTTTTGGTTATTAAAATAAAAAAACCTTCGTGGTTTCAACCACGAAGGTTTTACTTTTTTAAAGTCCGGGATTTAGCCCTTCGAACACGGGACATATATTTGTACTATTAAAAGTATTATACACTTAGAAATGCGTGCTTGTCAAGTGTTTTTATTAATTTACTGAAATTATAATGTTTTTTACAGGTAAAACACAAAACCCCTTTTGCCATATTGACCAATCAAGCACACCCATTTCTTTAAGCTGTTCTTGTATTAATTTTTGTACTTTTATTTTCATTTTTTACCTCTTATTCTTTTTCTGGTTCACCCCATTCAAAAACTTGTCTGTTAAATGCCCCTTATCTATGTCCCTTAAACGATGTAATCGTAATGGCTTCTCCACGGCTAATCATATCCTCTATCTTTCGCTTAAGCCAGCGTTTAAACAAATCCCGCGTCAAGGGAATCAAACCCATAAGACCTATTATATCTGTTATGAAACCGGGGGTCAAAAGCAATATACCACTACATAGAATTAAAACGCCGTCAAACAATTTCTCCGTTGGCATCCTGCCTTGATTTACATCTTCCTGTATCCTGCGTAGAGTAATAAGCCCCTGCATCTTTGCCAGATATGCACCGGCTACGCCTGTAAAGATAACAACACCAAGCGTCCAGCTTATTCCTATATACTGGCCAATCCTTATCAAAAAAGCCAGCTCTATAACTGGAATTAAGGTAAATAGTAAAATCAAATATCCTAACATATGCGATTACTCCAATTCCTACCCTATGTCTTCTCTATAATTTCAGTGTTTCTTCTGCCTTGCCCCATTCAGAAATTTGTAGTTTGATTATTACAATTCCAATAGAAACCTAAAATATCCGCTTAAAAACATATTTTTTCATCGTTATATGTCACAGTATAATGTCGCAGTATTGTCGCAGTAAAATGTCATAGTAATTTATAGTATTTGGTCGGATCTGTGGGGCTTTTGGCAACAACCTTAAGAATACTTTTTTTTACTAAATTAAATTTCTTCTTCAATCGATTGTTTAAACAACTTAGCATCAGGAAGTTTGCCTTGCAACTTTTTGGGAAGTTTTTTTGTGAGATAGTATTCAGCAACACCCACAGGTTTTTTAACACTGCGTAAAGCATATTCAACCACAATGTTATCTTTATCCGCACATAGAATAATACCTATTGACGGATTCTCATTTTTCAACTTCACTTGTTCATCCAATAAATGCAGGTAAAAATCCATTTTGCCGGCATATTCAGGCTCAAACTTACCCGTTTTAAGTTCAAGCGCCACAAGACATTTCAGTTTGCGGTTGAAAAATAGAAGATCAACAAAATATTCGTTATTTCCCAAAGTGAGCCGGTATTGACTGCCGAGAAATGAAAATCCGTAACCAAGCTCCAGAATAAACTGTTTGATTTTCTCCACAAGTCGTCTCTCAAGATCCCGCTCCATAACCGGTTTGGTAATACCAAGAAAATCAAGGTTGTAAACGCTTTTTATTGTTTCATCCGCCTGTTCGGCAAGATAAACAGGCAGAGCTCTCGGAAAATTGTGGGTTTTCTTTCTTTGGCTCAATGCATACGCATTGGCTTTTATCTGATTGAGAAGCACATTCCTTGACCAGCCAAATTTAATACCTGATGTTATGTAATATTTTCGCTCTTTTATGTTTTTTATTTTCTGCATAATGAGAATGTTATGTCCCCAAGGTAATTCTGGCACAAGCTGTGCCAGTTTTTGCTCATCTTTATATCCAAGATAAAACATTCTCATCCGCCAAAGATTATCCCGGGAAAATCCTTCAAAAGTCGCATATTCATTAGTAAGGTCTTGAGATAATTGCTCCACAACTCCTTTTCCCCAACCAAATTGTTTCTGGCGTTCCACAATGCTTTTACCGATATCCCAGTATAACTTTATAAGTTCTTTATTAACTGACCTAATCGCCTGAATCCTCGCTGTAACAATGCGCGATTTAATTTCATTCAAAAATTTAATGTATTCTTTACCTACTATATTTTTCATCGTTTCTCCCCTGAATTTTCTTGAAAATGATCGCTGTCCCTATTTTCTATCAACTCCTCAACTTTTCTTTAATCGCTGTAATCCCTCTTTTAATCGTTGTAATCAGACATCCTGATTTTTAGGATGTCCCCTGATTATTGCAATTCCAATACGAGTTTGAAATGTGCAATTTTATTTTTTATTACTTTCTGCTTTATTATCTTCGGATGTCTTATTTTGCCTAAAACTCTCTACAACTTTTTTTATTTCTATCTCTGTCTTTTCTATTTTGCTTTTACAAATCTTGATCAATTCAATAGCTCTCTTAGTTTCCTTGGCAAGATCATCTACATCAACATCTCCACCTTGAATTCCTTGAAGTATTTTCTCTAATTCCTGAATTGCTTCTCCATATTTAATTTTTTCTTTTGCCATTTTACTCCTTTCTTATAAAGTTTACTTTACTCCCAATTTCACCATCAGAAACAATCGTTATTACCTCGTCATCTTTGCTTATATCCTTTATACTTCTTACCGTTTCCCCTTTGTCGGTCTTAGTTATGCTAAATCCCCTTCTTATAATATTTATTGGATCCAAATCTTTAATTCTGGTTTCATAGTGTTTTATCTTCGTCTTTGAATTTCGTATAAAATTATTACTTTCTATTTGAATTTCATTGGTTAAAGAGGCAAGATTCTCTTTATGTGAACCTAAAAATTTGTGAGTTTTTAACTCCATATTAGTAACTACTAATTCAAGTCTTTGCTTATGGGTTTGTAAAATTTCTTGAGCTAAAAATATTATTTCCGTATTTTTCTCATCAATTTTTTTTAGGAACTCTTCTACTTTATTTACGAGAAATTGAGCAATAGCCGTTGGTGTCTTTTTGGAAGTATGAGAAGCCATATCGGTAATTGTAATATTTATTTCATGACCAATTCCACTAAGAACAGGTATTTGAGACAAAGCAATTCTCTGGGCTATTTTTGCATTATCAAACCAGCTTAGGTCTGCGGTCGAGCCGCCGCCTCTGGTTATAACAATTGCATCTAAATCATTACATTTATTAAAATAATTTAATGCAGCGCATATATCCGCTTCCACATTTTTACCTTGCATAAAAGAATTAAAGCAGAAAATTTTAAAAGCATATTGACTTCTTTTTAGCCCCTCCACAAAATCGTTGAAAGCGGCGCTATCATAAGCAGTTATCAGCCCTATCTTTAAAGGAACTTCAGGAAAAGAAAGCTTTTTATTTCTATCCAGCAACCCCTTTGCCCTAAGTTCTGCAATTGTCCTTTGCCGATTTTGTGCTAATTTACCAAGAGTATAGACAGGATCAATACTTTCTACTATTAAATTAAAACTCCCTCTTTGTGAATAAAAATTTATTTTGCATAAAAGTTTTACTTCAATTCCATCTTGGAGTTCAAATCCATTTTCTGCTTTTTTAAGAAGCTCTATTATTCTCTCTTTTTTGTTTTCAAATATTACTGCTGTAACTTTAGCGATTATTTGATCTATCTCAGGAGCTTTTTCGCATAACTCAAAAAAAATATGCTGTCTATACTTATTCTTATTATAATCTTGAATTTCCCCGCGAATCCAGATTGTATCTGGAAATTCACGATTTAAAATTCCTTTTACGGCATTATTTAGATCTAGAACTGAATATATCTTTTTTGTCTTTAGATTTGTTGCGCGGATAGTCATTTTATGTGTAATTTATTTATGCCAAAGGAATAGTCATAAGTTAGAGGGTCAGGTCTCCACACTTGACAAATTTATCTTCTTTAACTTCTGCTCTATGTCTTTTCTATAATTCCTCTGCCTTTCTTCTGTCTTGCCTCATTCAAAAATTTGTCCGCCGGCTTGCCTTCTCCGAAAATCTTATTAAGCACTTATCTTATTTGTAGAATTATTGAGGATTGAGATTATTTTTCATAACGATTAGGACAGCATATTATCCCAAGCGTTGCACTTCCTTATTGAACTGAAAAACTTGTTTATATTTCCCATTTTCATATTCTTCAAAAAAATGGATTGCATTTATTTTTATTCCACATAATAAACTAATTTATTTTAATTCCTCCAAAAACTCAACCTATTCTCTTTCCCCCACTTTTCAAAAGCAAAAGCGAGGTTGTTTTATTTTTCCCTCTTTTCCAAAATTTTTTTAACCTCCCGATCAAAATCTGAAATATAATTTTTATTCTGCTCTTTTTTATATTTTGTAAATTCCGCGTCAGCTTTTTCCATTGCTTGCTGATGGCTCACTTTTCCCGCGTTATCCAATAATTTCTTTTCGCTTGCTTTTAAAAATTCATCCAGTTTTCTTATCCAATCAGCCATTTTCATCGGCATTTTTTCAATGGCTTGCAATTCCGCGAAATCCAAATAAAGAGACACGATTAAATTTAATTTTTTTATTTCACTTTCAGAAAGATAATTTTTTGCAATAGCGATATCATTAGCGGTAATATAATCTCCTTTGAAATTTGTCAGTCCCATCAGCGGTTTCTTGCTATCCGCTCTCTTGGCGATCATTTCAGCAGCGGTTTGCCCGTGCGTGGCATAGTGTATTTTATTTTGCACAGTAGCAAAAAAGTTTTTAGTTATTTCACTATCTTTTTTATAATCAATACTGGTAGCGTAAATGTCAGTCACTTTTTGATAAAAATTTCTCTCGCTTGAACGGATGTCTAATTCTCTGCAAAAGCTCCTCAAAGTATCTCGCCCATTTTCCGCCTTGCTTTAATCTCTCGTCATCCATAACAAATCCCTTTATAATATATTCTTTCAATCTTTCCGTCGCCCAAATGCGAAATTGAGTAGCGCGTGCTGAATTAACGCGATAACCAACAGAAATAATCGCATCTAAATTATAATGTTTAACTTTATAATTTTTGCCGTCAGAAGCAGTTGCCAAGTATTCCTCGGTAACTGAATTTTCGCTAAGTTCTCCCGCATTAAAGATATTTTTAAAATGCAGGCCGATATTATCCGCACTACAATCAAAAAGTCCTGCTATCTGTTTTTGCGAAAGCCAAACAGTTTCATTTTCCAAAAGGACATCAAGCTTTGCCTCGCCGTCTTTGGAATTATAAATAATAATTTTGCTATCGCCTACTTTTTTATTTTTACTCATAATATTTTAAAATTAATCCCTCCAAAAACTCAATCTATTCTCTTTCCCCCATTTTTCAAAAGCAAAAGCAATATCGTCTAAGTCGTGTTTTTGTTTCAAATGCCCGTGTTCATCAAGTTTTCTTTCTCCGTTTTTATCAATCTTTCCCAGAATTCCTCTACTGGTTTACAGTTCGAGTTTTGTTCAACTAATTCCCCTCTACTATTTTTATTTCCTCATCGGTTAAATCATATAATTTATATACCATCTGGTCGATTTTTATCTTCCGCCGTCGCCAAAAACATGAAAAAACCAGAACCGCCCCCTTTTATAACTAACCCTCTATCAATTCCTCAACTTTTCTTTTGGCTTCTTTTGAAAGCTGTTTTGCCCCATTCAAAAATTTGAAGTTTGATTGTTGTAATTCTAATGCGGATTTGGAAATCTATGTAGCTGCGGCTTCTTCTTCCGCCCCTTTGGCGCCCCTTTGGCGCCCCTTTCGCCCCTTTGGCGCCCCTTTCAAAATATAATAAGTTCCTTTGCCTGTTGTTCCAACTCGTGTTAAAACCCCTTTAATTTCAAGGTCTTTAAGGTCATCCGTAGACTGTCTTTTTTTCAAGTCAAATTTTTTCTGGTATTCTTTATTGGTAATACGTCCCCCTACTTTGACAAACTTAACAGCTTCTACCTGTCGGTCATTTAAACCAAGCTTTGCTAAAACACCATCTGTATAAATATCCCTAGCCAGTATTGTTTTAAACTCAAGATTTCGCACCGAAATGAACTCCGGTTCTGGAAGGCCATATGCTTTACACTGGCGAACCATTTCTGTTGTGCCGGACCCCACCTGCTGGATATAATTCCCGAAATACAGAACAGTCGCTAATGTCGGATTAGATGGATGAGAAGAATGAGGCTTTTTCAGATCCTCCACCTTCAGGTTACCGGGAAGTGTTCCGGAATTCCATATTTCAACACGATCAAGAAATACCATTGCCTGAACAGAAGAAGTTGTATTGTAATCACGATGCGCTACGGCGTTAACAATAGCTTCATGAATAGCAAACTCAGGAATTTCTCGAGGCCGCGATACCTGTACCATATGAGCCTGCTGAATAACAGGGAATTTGATAGCGTCCAGAATGAAGGCCACCGCCTTATCAACTTGCTCAAAGAGATTTTCTTCTTCGTAAATATGATATGAAGAAAACGGCTTTACAACTTCGGTACTGGGTAATTGAACACATTTAATCTTTGCCTGATCAAAGAATTTTCTTGGATTCTTACCGAATAACAGAATAGCGGCGTTTGTAAGTTTACCGTCTTTTATAAGTTTTAAATGTGTGAATACATCTTTTATTGATGAATCTAAACCCAGAGGAAAACTACGTTTTGAGCGGGCAACCTTTAAAAACCATTTAATCTTGGCTTTATCAATATCGGAAAACTTGGCACCTTCACATATCCGCTGGTCAAATCCGGCTTTGCCGATTTCACCTTTTTCTTTCAGAAAAGATATTAAACTCTCGTAAATGAGATCAGTTAGTTTCTCCACATCTTCAAACCTTCTATATCTATACCCTGCCTTTGGATTTCTAATTCCTTTGATGAGTTTCTGCACGCCGGGTTCGCGATTCTTATCAATTGCGTTTTGGCCTTTGATATAAATCAAAATTTCTTTGTGCTTGGCCTTGGCTTCACGGAACTCGGCTTCTGTCGGTGATATTTTTCCTTTTCCTACCACTCCGTATTTTTGGCCAAGAATGCCTATATAGACATCGCTTTTCCGCACTTCCTCTATATAAGCTTTTTCCGCCGGTTTACTCTTGGCAGGGGCATCTTCAAATAAGAAAACATCGAAATACTCCGATAAAAAAACATCCTTGCGGACAAACTCCCTGACTGCCCGGCGTTCAGTTTTTAATTCCTTTTGCACTCCACTAACAAATATTTTATATTTTTTCATTTTTTGAGGCTAACATCTAATAGACGAATGTCGTTTTTTCTAACATTTTAGATTATATCAAACTACCTCTTGGAATATGTATTATAAAGAAATAACTCAAAGACCGCTAAAAGCAAAAGAGATAAAGAAACCGAATAGTATTAGATTAAGAAAGAGTTATATTCCAGCAGCAGATCATCCATGGAGAAACTTTAAGTTTGGTTCGCAGATTGGCTGTTATAATCACCAAGAAAAAGAAAAAGAACTGGTATTGGTTAAAACATAAAAGCGGACATTTCTACTTTGGTAAAAAGGTGACATTTCTACTTTGGCTTGACAATTTGACAAAAAAACCTTGACAACTATCTAACCGGTGTGGTATCCTTATCTATGGAGTTACTGGGTCACGTATCCTGTGACTAATGTCACACGGGGCATTGACCCAGGGCCCAGAACTCCAAAAAACCTCTCAAAATAGAGAGGTTTTTTTATTTGGCCTGAATAACCATATATTAAATTTCTTTGAACGGGCAACATAATACTTTTTCCCCTTAATTTGTATTGCTCCCGATAACACAATTTTTTCAAGAATATATTTCATTAATTCAACTTTTGCTTTTTTCGCTAAAGGAACTCTATATAACTCATTTTGCAAATATCCAAGCGCGCCCATAATTACATCTGCAACTTGAATTAAAGGCGTATGTTTTGAATCAACAGGCAAAATGTTCTTAACAAAACAGGGAAGATTTTCTGTCATTTGAGGGTTTAACAACGGGGTGAACTTTCTCCGTAAGCTTTTTTCAAGACATTTGTGTAACATATCTAAATTTACCCGCGCCTGCACAGGATTTGTAATACTATCAGGATAGATTTTGTAAATACCGGGAATCTTTGAATTGTGGTAGTAAAGCTGATAAAGGAGCTTAAAATATCCTTCTTCTCTTATATTTCCGTATTCGGTTACAGATGGATTCTGTGTATCGACAAGAAGAACATTAAAACGAACAATGTCTTTATCAACCCAATTAAAAAAAATATCCGTTATCCCTTTATAAACAGACAAATACTTCGTTGAAACTTTAGTCCATTTAAACTCACCAAGAAAATCTATATGCTGTCCTAAAGAATTAATATAACCATGTTTTTTCCTTAAAGCCGCAATTTCGGCTTCAGCAATTTTAATCTTTGCTTCCTCAATCCAAATCCCCGAAAGAAGTAAAAATCGTTCATTTTTATGCCGACTCTCATCTGAATAAATATGAAATATTTTCATTTTGTCTGAATATGACCTTCCCCTTTTTAGTGAACAATTAGCAAAGCTTGTGAAGTGCGATTTTCAAATTCAAAAGGGCTTAAATAATCTAACGCCGAATGTGCTCTCCGGCGGTTGTAATACATTCCGATATACTCAAAGATTTTCCGTTTCCCGTAATTCTTTACGAAGCACAGACATTTCGATTAAATGGCCTTTACCAACAAATGCCTTATTCCCATTGTCAGCATACTTTCTTTTTCAGATATAAAACATATTTGCGTGTATACCCAAACTTCTGGCAACCTCAGACGCTCTATGCCCGCCTTCGGTTACCATTTTCACCGCTGAAACCTTAAAATCCCTGTCAAACCGCTTTATTTTCCTCTTTTCCCCGTCCATTAGACACCTCCTATTTTGAATTGGTATTTATTCTACTACCAACTCTTCAAAGTGCCCACTTTTTCGGGGGAAGATCATCTATGGAAATTTTTGTGTATATTGCTGTTCTCATTCTCTATTCAATACTGATAAACCTTTAAAGGAAAATGTTTCACTTAACTTCAATAGTAATATTAATATTTCTTTTTGATTCATGCGTTTTCCCTTTAATATTAACTATTATTGGTCCTTTAAGATTTTTAAATGGAAAATCTGTTATTAAAATATTTCTTTCTCCGTATAATATATTACAATTGTGTGGAGAGGTCCACGTTGGATCATCACCATCATTTATAAAATTGTGCACTTCTTTATTATTCCTTCCCTGATCATTCTCCCAATTTAGAGTTATCTTTAAATCTATAATATTTTCTGGACCAGAATTATAGATCTCTGCCAAGTGATATATTTTGTAATTTCGTCTATAAACAAATATTTCAGCATTCTTGCTTTCATCTTTATCTTTACCAAATATTTTTAATCTGCCTAATATCCATTTTCTTGGTTTTGGCAATGCAAGCATTACACCTATTAAGGTTATTAGTCCGAATATTATTGTTAAGATCATAATTTTATTCTTCTTTATAGTATTTTCAAAATTGGATTCTTTAGTTCATGGGCAAAGCACCAAAAAATATTCCACCTGCGTCTCGAAAGGATACTACAATTACGCTTGGGTGGGTGGAGAAATACATTATTGAATAATCATTTCACATTTTGCTGATGCTCATAAAATAGATCTTTTAAAAAATGTATCCCCCGCCTGCCATAGGTATTGCATATATCATCTGCATCCTTTTTAACATCGAGATCCTTTTTACCTAAATCATAAAGTCTTTTAACGATAAGCTGGATGTCTTCTTGCTTAAAAGTAGGGGTTGTTCCCTCTAAAACCTTCAAAAAAATCTTCCCGATTCTTTTTACGCTCTTGTCATCTTCAAATTTGGTTAAATATTCCATAAAGAACATGGAATTATGATGCTTGTTTATATGCGGCGCCGACAACATAAGCCACTTTTCTGTCTTTTTATCAATTCTATCCAAGAAAAGAGTCAATTCTGCCATCTTGCCTAAAAAAGATGTATAATCAGAGCCTAACTTTGTCTTAACATAGTTTTGTTTATTAACTGTCCATTCCCAAAACTTTAAGATTTTTTCTTTCCTCTCTTTCAAAGGTTTTTCATCATCATCTTTGGTTTCCTTTTTTATAGAACGTCCGGAAATTGACCAAAAGAAATCTGCCACTTCTAACCATCTGTTCCGCTTATCCTGTGTCCCAGCCCCATCTAACATTTTCCAAAACAAACTGTCTTTTCCATTATCATTCCTTTTTTTCAGCAACTCATGCTCGCGTAAATAACCAATTGTAATATGCTGGATAAGCCTGCCATCTGCTCGTTCCTCAAGACCTTTATTTTTAATGGCTCTAATATAATTTTGTCGCATTAAAGAATAGATACTATTCTGCATATAAGAACCAGCCAAATAGCCCTCCATAAACATCTGCCAGTTGTAATTATCCATTGCTGGTTCTGAGAAAAGTTTGATTTTTTCATCGGCATATTTCTGGTTTAAATATCTTATATTTGGCAAATAACGGCCAAACCAAATATACGCCTCTATACCCTTTTCAAAAAATCTTTCATATTTATTATTATCCCAGTTATCCTTTTTGTTTTTTGTAGCCCTTGCAACCCGTAAAGAAAAAATAAGATATGCTTCAATTACTTTACCTAATGTTGTATTTAAGGCATATGTTACTACATCGCGTTGAATATCAATTTTCTTTTCTACTTTTAAAAGCGGTAATATTACATCAAATATTTGTTTTACTTTGGGAAAATATTTAACATCAAAAGCTCTTTTATCATTCCTGCAACCGTCTTCTATCAAACCTACTATTGTATCAATAACCCAAATATATTTCCCTTTGCCACTATCTTCTCCCTCTTTCTTAACTGCCTCGTTTAAAAACCATGGTTGTTTAATATACGCTTGAGAAAAATCAAAAATCTTACCCAATGGCAATAATTTCCCTTCGTTCAATACACTTCTAAATTCTAAAAGAATGGAACTAACATAACGATACAACCCTTGTCTATTAAACAAATCAATTTCATCTATAAATTTTTTAGGATTTTCTTCTACAGCCGCCTGCAATTCGCCAGCTAATCCTTCTTTATCTGGCTTTTCTTCAAAAATAGCATGTCGAGAATCAATTCCTTCAAATTCTATAAGAAATTTTACCAATTCCACAATGGGTTTGCGTAAAATTTCTTCTTTTGTTATCGGAGATTTATGTATAACAGGTTCAAATTTATGAGCAGAACGGTCAGGATTATAAGGTTTATTTCCCTTTATCTTTGCCTGTTTTCTGGCTTCATTATACATTTCAGTAAATTTAAGGTTATCTTTAAGAGGAGAAAACCATTTATATTTCCAATACGCCACAAGTTTTTTACCTTCTTTTTGGTAATAT
>DAOWIN010000103.1 GCA_030640885.1 Candidatus Omnitrophota bacterium | reverse complement strand
TATCAATTAGGTTTTAAAGAAATTTTTCCTGTTTCGGCTATTCAGGGTTTGGGAACGGGTGAAATGCTTGATTATTTAATTAAAAAACTTCCTCCATTTTTATCTCCATTAACCAAAGAGGAAGTAATCAAAGTTGCTATTGTAGGTAAGCCCAATGCGGGAAAGTCCTCTTTTGTGAATTCTTTACTTGGAGACGAAAGGGTTGTTGTGGATGAAAATCCTGGGACTACTCGCGATACCGTAGATATTCTTTTTGAAAGAAAAGGGAAAAAATATCTTTTATTAGACACCGCTGGTTTAAAGAAAAAAAAAGCAATTAAAGACAGTATAAGTTTATATAGTCTATTTAGAACGCAGAAAGCCATTGAAAGAGCAGAAATTGTTTTATTGTTAATTGATATTCAAGAGGGATTAAGCAGGCAGGATATTGCGATTTTAAATTTCATTGCCAAGAAAAATAAAAGTTGCCTTATCGCCCTGAATAAAAAGGACATATTCAAAACTAATTCTTTTAAAGAATATGAACTGGCGATTCGTCAAAGAATAAAATATTTGCATTTTATCCCCATTGTTTTTATTTCCGCTCTAAAGGGAGAGAATATAAAATCAACTATTGATTTAGTTGCTAAAATAGCTGATAATAATGACAAAAGGGTGGCAACTAATTTGCTGAATAAATTAGATATTTCACTTGGTAATATTCGCATTTATTACCTTACGCAAATAAGAGCAAAACCGCCTAAATTTCTTGCTTTTGTGAGCAACACCGATTCTATTAAACCTAATCATCTCGTTCATTTTAAAAATCAGTTAAGAAAAAAAATTGATTTTAGCGGTGTGCCGATAGACATTGAATTTAGGTGCAAAAATAGGACAACAACTTTTCAATGAAAGCATTAAGTCTTTTTATCCTTTTTTTGACAGTATTCTTATTGAGTTACTATCTTTATCCTTTTTTTCGAAAATGGTTAAAAGATTACCAAAGTAGCCAGCAGGTAAGAAAAACATCCGAACATCTGGAACAGATGTTTATTAAATTTCCCTCTCATATTGTTAGCCATATTATCTTTTTCAGTCCTTTTATTTTAGGAATAGCTGGTTTTTTGCTCAGCAATAATTTTTTTATTGCCCTTATTAGCGCGGCTTTTGGGTTAATTTTACCAACTTTAATAATAAAAAGATTTCAAAGAAGACGCTCAGAAAAGTTTGAATCCCAATTGGCAGATGGGTTGGCTTCTCTCTCTAGTTCCTTGAGAGGAGGTTTAAGTTTTCTTCAAGCAGTTGAGGTTTTAGTGCAGGAGTTGCCGCCTCCTATTTCTCAGGAATTTAAATTGGTGTTGGCGGAAAATAAATTGGGAGTTCCTTTGGAAAAATCTCTTGAAAAATTAGCTCACAAAATGAATAGTGAAGCTCTTACCCTAACAGTGAGGGCAGTGCTTATTGTTCGTCAGAGTGGCGGGGATTTGCCTGCGGTGTTTTTCCAAATTGTGAATACAATTAAGGAAAGAAATAAATTGGAACAGCGGATAAAGACTTTAACATCTCAGGGACGGATGCAGGGAATGCTAATGGGATTCTTGCCGGTTATATTCGCAGTGATTGTTTTTAGCGCTAATCCCTCTTTGATCCAAATTATGCTTGAAGAACCGATAGGGCAGATAATGCTAATTTATGCTTTGATTTCCGAGATTATCGGTATAATTTTAATTAAAAGAGTTTGCCAGATAGAGATATAGATAGAATTTCTAATGTCTAATTGCTCTAACTCATTGGGGCACCCAGTTCCCCAGACCCCCAGTTTCCCAGCTGGGCATCTGGGTGACTGGTTGCTGGGCGGCTACCATTTAGGTCAATTAGAAATTAGACATTCCTAGAAAAGGAGGTTATGCTTTATTTTATTTCTTTATTATTTATTTTTATTGCCGTTTTTATCATAACAAGTTATCTTTTCCCTAAACGGAGTGAACAAAGAATCCGCGAACGGCTGGTTTCAGGGCAAGAAAGAAAAAGAGGAATAGAATCTATTCTAGATCTTTTAGTTCCTTTGAATAAGTGTTTAACACTTCCAAGATTGAAGGAGAACTTAGAAAAAAGATTAGTCTGCGGAGGCTTAGAGTTCACAGCTGAGCAATTTTTGGCCATAAAAGAAATAATAAGTGTTGTTTGTTGCCTTTTTTATTTATTGAGTACCAGAGCTTTAGAACCTACATATTTTATTCTGAGTTTAGTTGCTGGTTTTTTTCTTCCCGATTTATGGTTAAAAAATAGAATTCAGAAAAGACAACAGAAGATTAGACGTGTTCTCCCCGATGTTGTGGATTTGCTGTCGCTTTCTGTAGAAGCAGGACTTGATTTTATGTTGGCTGTAAATCGGGTAGTCCGAGAAAGCAAACCCAATCCCTTTATTGAGGAATTGGGTCGAATGTGGCAGGAAAATAGAATCGGTCGCTCACGGCGCGAAGCTTTATTAAATATGGGGAAAAGAATAAATATTTCCGATATTTCCTCCTTTGTGCGTACATTAGTTCAAGCTGACAGAATGGGTACTAGTATTGCCGAGGCGTTGCGTAATCTTTCTCAGGAAGTACGCATGCAACGCTTTCAGCGTGGAGAAAAACTCGCTTTGCAGGCGCCGGTAAAACTGCTTATCCCTTTGATGCTATTTATTTTGCCGGTAGTTTTAATAATTGTTGCCGGTCCTATTTTGCTGCAGTTTATGAAGCAGGGGATAGGATGAACAAGTTTCAAGTTGCAAGTCACAAGCTGCAAGCAAGAAACCTAAAGTCTAATGGATTTTTCTTTTCTTTTTCTTGCTTGAAGCCTGTAGCCTGAAACTTGTAGCTTGAAACGCCGGAGTGGTGAAATTGGCAGACACGCATGGTTTAGGACCATGTGGGGCAACCCATGGAGGTTCAAGTCCTCTCTCCGGCACCAACCAAGTGCTTTATTCCCAAGCAATAAATTATCTCAATTCTCTTTCTAATTATGAACAACGCAAAGGCAGTCCTGTTATCCG
Source organism: Candidatus Omnitrophota bacterium (assembly GCA_030640885.1). Taxonomy (GTDB): domain Bacteria; phylum Omnitrophota; class 4484-213; order 4484-213; family 4484-213; genus DAOWIN01. Next base: position 8,232 of record DAOWIN010000103.1, on the reverse strand, counting down.
TTTAAAAAAGATAAAGCAATTTTTACAAGAAGTAGATAACCCGCAGAAAAAATTCTTATCCGTCCATATCGCCGGCACTAATGCAAAAGGAACGATAGGGAATTTTGTCTATACAATACTAAAAGAGGGAGGGCATAAGGTTGGTTTTTTTTCTTCTCCGCATTTAATTTCGATAAGAGAGAGGCTGCGCGGTTCATGGTTTAATTGCCCCGAAGGATTATTTAAGGACATAATTCCCCGAAGTGATTTTGCCAGTTTAATAGAAAAGATTACTCTTACTGAAAAATCCAAGCGGAATAAACTTAGTTTTTTTGAGACTCTTACTGCGATTGCCTTTCTTTGCTTTGCTCAACAGAAAGCAGAAATAGCAGTTATTGAAACAGGAATGGGGGGGAGGTGGGATGCAACCAATGTGGTTAATCCCTTAATTTGTGCGATTACTTCCATAGGTTTTGACCACTCCGAGACATTAGGCAAGAGCCTGTCTGAGATTGCTGCTGAAAAGGCAGGTATAATCAAAAAGAATAGCTGTGTAATTTCCGTTCCTCAGAAGCAGGAGGTTGGTAAAGTCCTCAAGCAGAAATGCAGAAAAGAGAATGCCGAGTTATTTGAAATAAGTCAACAAAGCGAGTTCTGCAGTGAAAATATTGTTTTGGCTCGTAAAATTTTAGAGAGGTTAAAACCCGCATTTCCTGTTTCGCAAAGCGATATAAAACAGGGTCTTAAAAAGGCTTATTGGCCAGCAAGATTAGAAAAGATTTCAATTACAAGAGGGCATAAAACATACCTGATTTTATTAGATGGCGGGCACAATGTTGCGGCAATGAGATTTTTACGCAAGGCAATAGAAAAACAATTCGCTTTGAACGAAATAATTCTTATCTTTTCTGCCTGTAGAGATAAGCATATCGAGGAAATGAGCAGAATTATTTTTCCTCTTTGCAAGAAAGTAATTTTTACCCAATTTAAAAATCAGCGTTGCGAAACACTAAGACGCTTAAGAGAAAGAACAGGTTATGAAGGGAAAGGAACAGTTGGCATAAAAGAGGCGTTAGCTTTTGCCCAGAAGTTTGCATCAGGCAATAACCTGATTTTAATCACCGGTTCACTTTATTTAGTCGGGGAAGCGTTCCAAGCTACAGGTTCCAAGCCACAGGTTGCAAGTAGGAAGGATTAAGTTTCTTTTGGGTCTTGTTTGAAACTTGTAGCCTGTAGCCTGCAACTTGTAGCCCGAAGATGTCCGATACAATCGTTGCCATTTCCACTCCTGTAGGAGAAGGAGGAATCGGAATTGTACGTATAAGCGGTAAGAAGGCTTTTGTTATTGCTGATAAGATTTTTCGTTCTTCCCAACAAAAAAAACCGAGTCAGTTTGAAACTCATAAACTGCATTATGGACATGTTGTTGAGGCAGGGGGAATAAGAGTTGATGAGGTTTTGTTGAGCGTGATGTTTGCAAGCCAGAGTTATACTCGAGAGGATAGTGTAGAGATTAACTGCCACAGTGGTATTGTTGTTCTAAGAAAGATTTTAAATTTGATAATTAAAAACGGGGCGCGTTTAGCCGAGCCGGGCGAATTTACCAAAAGAGCATTTTTAAATGGACGCATTGATCTTTATCAAGCTGAGGCGGTTTTAGGTATAATTCAAGCGAAAACAGAGCTTGCTTTAAGATCGGCAATAGGACAATTAGGAGGGCATTTATCAGCCAAAATCCGAGAAATCCGAGAGGGTTTGTTAGATATTAGAACGCAGATTGAAGCTAACATTGATTTTCCCGAAGAGGATATTCCTTCTGTTTGTTTAAAAAAGATTTTTAAAAAGGCAGAGGAGGCAAGGTTTAGGATTGAAAAAATATTGGAGAATGCAGAGCAGGGAATTGTTTTGCGTAAAGGAATTCTGACAGCTATTTGCGGCAAACCGAATGTAGGGAAGTCAAGCATTTTTAATATTCTGTTAAGAAAAGATCGCGCTATTGTAACCCCTGTTGCCGGGACAACCCGCGATACAATTGAGGAAACGATAGATTTGAAGGGAATTCCTTTTCGTCTTGTGGACACTGCTGGGATAAGGAAGAGTAAAATTTTGGTGGAAAAGGAGGGGATTGTTCGCAGTCAGAATTCTATCAGAGAAGCAGACCTAATTCTATTTATGATTGATGGTTCTGTGGAAATTGGAGAGGAGGACAGGGAGATTGCTTGTGTAGTTAAGGATAAAGAGTTAATTATTGTCCTCAACAAAATTGATCTGCCGCAGAAAATTTCCCCGCAAAGGCTTTGTCAAGATTTAGATTTAAAAGCAAAAATTGTTCGTATTTCGGCAAGCGAAGAAGAAAATTTGCCCTTGTTAGAAAAGACAATTGCTGAATCTGTATTACAGGGAGCTGTGCACAATTCGGCTGGCGAAGCTTTGATTTCCAGCCTTCGACAGAAGGAAAGTTTGCTTAAAGCAAAACAGGCTTTGGTGAATTTCAAGCAGGGGATAGAAAAGAAGCTCAGTGAGGAATTTTTAGCCGTAGATCTAAAAGAGGCAATTGATTGTTTAGGAGAGATTACCGGCGAAACGGCAAGCGATGATATTTTAGAAAGGATTTTTAGCCGGTTTTGTATAGGGAAATAGAGTTTATGGAGTTTATGAGGTTAAACCCAATAAACTTCAATGAACTCAAATAACCCAATGAACCCGAGCCGATGAACACTCAAAAAATAGAACAAGCAGTGAAAATGTTTTTAGAAGCCATCGGAGAGGATGTTCATAGAGAAGGGCTTGAAGAAACGCCTTTGCGAGTCAGCCGAATGTGCGCTGAAATTTTTCAGGGCTATGGAAAGGATGCCGCTTGTGAATTAAAAAAAACATTTTCCGAAAGTTACGATGAGATAATTTTGTTAAAGGATATTCCCTTTTATAGTGTCTGTGAGCATCATCTTCTCCCTTTCGCAGGAAAAGCCCATATTGCTTATATCCCAGCTAATAATAAAGTGGTAGGTTTGAGTAAAATTGTGCGGGTTTTATCCCTGCTTTCTCAACGGTTGCAGATTCAGGAGAGGTTGACCAACCAAATAGCCGATTTAATTGCCGAAAAATTACAGCCAAAAGGGGTATTGGTGGTGATTGAGGCTGAGCATATGTGTATGGTGATGCGCGGGATTAAGAAACCGGGAACACTGGTAACTACAAGCGCCCTAAGAGGAGCATTCAAAAAAAATGCTAAAACAAGGCAGGAAGCATTATCATTAATTGCAAAATTATCAATTAACAATTAACAATGCAAAATAAAAAAACAATCGTTAAAGAGCAGGGCTTAAAAATTAGGGAAAGCAAGATAGAAATTTTTTTAGATGATTTAGGGGCAAGAAAGCCCGCTCCCGGTGGGGGCAGTGCGGCGGCTTTGAGTGGGGCATTAGGAATTAGTTTGGTGCAGATGGTTGCTAACTTTAGCCAAGATAATTCTTCCCAAATCCATGAAATTTTGCGAAAAGCAAACAAAATAAAGAAGGAATTACTTAAGCTTATTGACGAGGATGCAGAGGCAGTCTCTATTTTTTTCAACAAAAGCAATTCTTTGCTAAAAAGAAAAAGGGCAGAACAAGCAATGCACAAAATCCCTATTACAATTTGCCAGAATTGTGAGCAGGGTTTGGAATTGATACCTTATCTAATCAGAAAGGGAAATAAAAATCTAATCAGCGATTTAAAAATTGCCCGCATTCTTTTGCAAGCGGGAGCAAAAGGGGCAAAGAAGTTAATTCATCACTGATGTCACTGATTAAAGACTGATGCCACTGATAATCAGTGTAATCAGTGCGGATTTTATCAGTGTAATCAGTGTTAAAAACAATGATTTTACCTTGTCAACCAATCGCAGAAAGAATTAAAAGGGAGATTAAAAGAGAGTTAGCAAACTTGAAGGGCTTGAAAGAGGTTTCGCTTTCTTCAAAAGTTCCCCGTTTAGTTAGTATTCAAGTAGGAAACAATGAGGATGTGCGTATTTATGCCGACGCTCAGAAGAGGGTTGCCGAAGAAGTGGGGATAAAATATTTTCCGTATTACTTCAAGAATATTTCGCAAAAAGAATTGATTACTTTCATCCAAAAGTTAAATAATGATAAAGATGTGAACGCTATAATTATCCATTTTCCTTTGCCTCCGCATATTCAACCTAAAGAGGTTTTCGTCTTTTTGGCTTTAGAAAAAGATGTCGAAGGTATACATCTGCAAAGCAATCTGCTTGCTTGCACTCCGTTAGCGATAATGGAAATATTAAAGGAAGCAGAGGTAAAAATTAAGGGAAAAGAGGTGGTAATTATTGGCAGTGGCGATTGCGTAGGGAAGCCGCTTTTAAATCTTCTTTTAGACAACATGGCTACACTTACAGTTTGTAATATTGCTACTAAAAATTTGATTTCGCATACTCAAAGAGCCGATGTTTTAATTGTTGCCGTAGGCAAACCAAATTTTATTAAGTCGGAGATGGTCAAAAAAGGAGCAATAGTAATTGATGTGGGGATTAATTATGTAGGTAACAAAATTGTTGGAGATGTGGATAAAGAAGTGGAAGGGAAGGTAAAATTTCTTACCCCGGTGCCTGGTGGTGTGGGTTTAGTAACCACAGCAATGTTAATGAAGAATACTTTAAACTGTTTTTTAAGACAGAGTTCTGTAGTCTACAGAGGACAGGAAGAAGAAAAGGATAATAACTGAACTTTGGTAAATTTCCCAAAAGGACATAATCAAAAGGAATTTTGCCAAAGTTGAGTGATGTTCTAGAAGGGGTAACCAAAAACCCCTTTTTATTTTCCCCGCTTTTTAAAATTTATTTAAAAGAAATAAAAAAAACATTTGACAAAGCGACCAAAATAGGATAGAGTTTCTTCCGAAGAGAAATTGATAGAAACTAATAGAAATTTGTCCGCCTGAGGCGGACGAAATTGATAGAAATTAAAAGCAATAAATTTCCATAAGTTTCGCGAGCCCGCCTTGGCGGGCGAGTAAATTTCACGAGCGTAGTGAGTAAATTTCATTTAACAGAGGAGAGAAAATGAAAAAGAAACTTTGGTTAGTGGCAATAACTGCCATTTTTTTATTGAATACTATTTCTTGTCCTGCTTATGGGATGAGAAGAATTATCCCTGAACTTTCTTCGTCAGATAGTCAGCCAATGAGCCAAAAAGATAAGCAGCATATAATAGATGTTGTTAGAGTGGCAATTGTAGCAGCGATTACACAAATGGCAGAACCTAATGTTTCTTTTCCTACCATTCTGCATGCAGTAAGCGTGGCAATGGATAAGAATGAGATATTTACGAACAATAGTTTAAAAATTAAGGTTGCTTGTCTTCAGAATGGCCTAATGTATTTTACCTTAGGGAAAGAAGGAGAAACAACTTCTTGGGCGGTCATTGCTTATAATCCAAGCACCAAAACAACAGCATTAGAACCTGCTAATGAATATTCAGGTACCGTAGATATGGCTGAATTTAGGAATTGGTTAGACCAAGGTGATTTAATAATGACAAATGCAGTAATAAGACAGATTATAGGAGCGGTTAATCCTGTCCAAAGAAAAGAGTTACTAAAGGAATTGCTTATTGGCGTAGAAAGAGATAGAGCCGTTTTTATATTGAAACCTATTATGGAACTTGCCGAACCCAGAAATATGCAGGTTGCCACAAATACACTTGAGATACTTATAGGACTGCAGGATGAAGAGAATACAAAAATCGCCGATTCTGCCCGCGTAATCCTCGCAGAATTATCCCCAGAAATTTTAGTTAGTGAAAAAGCAAGTGAGGAAGTAAAAGCAATGGTTGTTGCTCATTACCAGCCTCTTGCTGGGGCATTTGAAAAGGATTATTTTAAAATGGTTACTTCAGTAGGGAAATCTGCAGAGTATAGAAGCATTCTTGTTGATGCCTCTCTTTTCTTTGAAAACGGCAAACCAAGATTAGGAATTAAAGAGGTGCTTAGAAAATTAGATAACCTTTTACCAGCGATTTCTGGCAAATCTCTAAATATTGTTGTTCGTGATGAAGAGACAAAAGAAAAGATAGAAAATATTCTTGCTTTGGAGGGACATATAGTCAAAATTGTTGACATTGATGAAGCCAAACGCATAATTGACTATTACCTTTATGAATATAAAGGCATAGGATTGCTCAATGCTTTGGTTGATGGGGCATATAAAGGAGAGGATGGGTGGGTAGAAGAGTTGGAAGAAAAACGTCCTTTGCGGGTAACAAGGATACCCGAAATTAAAGAAGGCGAGAATAGATTAAGGATTGTTCTGTTTGCTGTGTTGGATGGTTTTACTACCGGGCTTGCTTTGAAATATGAGGAATATTTAAGAATGTTTTTGTCTAATAACCAAGTCGAAAATATAGAAAAGATAGTTGCGGAAGCGAAAAAAACAGGATTTAATTGGGTTGTTGAAATGTCTTCAGAAGATTTAGAAGCATATCAAAGAATAGAAGAAGCATATCAAGAAGGAGAAACAGCAGTAACGATATAAGAATTTTGCTTCAACAGATCAAATATAAGCAGTCATAAATCAAAAAAGGGCAGTTTAAACTGCCCTTTTTTATTGACCCCGTTAGAAGTCCTGTCAGAAAAAATTTTCTAAATTTTGGCAAAAATCAGACTTCTAACGGGGTTGACTTTTTTGGCTAATTAGGGTAATATAAACGCCATAGGTTGCAAGCTACAAGCTACAAGTTTTCCCGTTAATCGTAAACCGAGGAGTGAAAGTAATGCTTAAAAAATTAAAATGGAAGATTATTTTAATAGTCTTGCTTAGTGGATTGGCTATTCAACTTAGTTTGCCTCTGCAAAAAAAGATAAATCTTGGTTTAGATCTCCAAGGGGGAATGCATCTTGTTTTACAGGTAGATAGTTCTCAACTTTCTGAACAAGAGAAAAAGGGAGTGTTGGAAAGGGCGCTGGCGATTGTGCGCAACCGCATTGACCAATTTGGTGTTTCCGAGCCTTCTATTCAAACCCAAGGCAAAGATAGAATTGTTGTCCAGCTTCCTGGGGTAACCGAGCGTGAGAGGGCAATTGAACTTCTGGGCAAAACTGCTTTGTTAGAATTCAAATTGGTGGAAAACGACCCCGAAAAATTAAAATCCGCCTCCGAAGGTAATATCCCTGGTGGGTATGAATTAAAACAGGTGCTAAAAAGAGAAACTCTTCTTTTGCAAAAACAGGCTTGCTTGACAGGCAAATATTTGGTTGATGCCAATATGCGTTTTGGCCAGCAGTTTAATCAGCCGACAGTTGCTTTGCAATTCAACCCTGAGGGTGCTAAACAATTTGCCAAGATTACTTCTGAGAATACAGGAAGCAGGCTGGCGATAGTTTTGGATGGCGAAGTGCAGTCTGCGCCCGTAATTCGCGAACCAATTCCTAACGGAGAGGCAGTAATCAGCGGAAACTTTAGCCAAACAGAAGCAAATGATTTGGCTATTATTTTGCGGGCTGGTGCTTTACCCGCTCCTATCCATATTGAAGAAGAGCGCACGGTTGGTCCAAGTTTAGGTAGAGATTCAATTACCAAAGGAATAAGGGCAACGCTTTGGGGCGGGGTTATTGTTATTTTGTTTATGGCAGTTTATTATTTGCTCGCTGGTTTGATTGCCAATTTTGCCCTTTGCCTAAACCTTATATTTATTTTGGCAGCGCTTTCTTATTTCAAGGCTACACTGACCCTTCCCGGGATTGCTGGTATTATTTTGACTATTGGAATGGCTATAGACGCTAATGTTCTTATCTTTGAGCGAATTCGCGAGGAGATAAAAAATAGAAAGAGTCTGCGTGCGGCTATCTCAGCGGGCTATGACCGCGCCTTTGTAACTATTATAGATGCTAATCTTACCACCTTAATTACTGCGTTTGTTCTTTTTAAATTTGGCAGCGGACCGGTAAAGGGATTCGCCCTAACCTTAAGCGTTGGTATTATCGCCTCAATGTTCACCGCCCTATTTTGCACCCGCGTTATTTTTGATTTGATGAGTTTGAGCAAAAGGTTTCAAAGACTGCCGATGTTCCAATTAGTAAAGAATACCAAGATTGATTTTATCGGCAAAAGAAAGATTGCCTATCTTTTTTCTGCGCTGCTGCTTGCCGCCGGGTTGATTTCATTTATCAGCAAGGGGGAAAAGAATTTTGGGATTGATTTTAGCGGTGGTTCTCTTCAGCAGTTTAGTTTTCAAAAAGCAGTTAATCCGCAAGAGCTTC
>DAOWIN010000097.1 GCA_030640885.1 Candidatus Omnitrophota bacterium | reverse complement strand
TTCGTAAATCTTTAGTCGAACCGATATACCAATGTTTCTGTTGATTTTGCAAAATATAAACATACCACACCCCATTAGAAGTTGATTCATTAATATAAGCACTTTTTATTGAATAAAAATTACTTTTCATTAATGATTGTATTTTGGGTGCCAAATAAAAATTTTTGAGAAAAAATTTTTATTCTAAAACTTCTAACGGGGCACATAACAGACTTCTAACGGGGTCAAGGCTTTTTAAAACTTTTTTTATTTCTTCTTACTTTTGGCACACAAATAAAACAGATAACCCCAATGCTTAACAACGAAAAAAATATGACCCCTCCTATTGGAAAAGGCTCTTTTTCACCCTCGAAAATTTCCCAATCGGCTTTGGTCAGAAATGTATCTCTCACCTCTTCCCACATTATTCCATATCTATCTATCTCATCCTCTGTGGCTGTTTTTTCTACATTTACCTTTTTCCTTAAAGCAAAAAACCCTTTAGGGAAAACATCATCTTTTATCTGAACTTCAAATTTTTTACCTGTAGATTTATGAATTACTGCAAAGCTCCAATCATCTATGTCTATATCGCCCATTGCTTTTTCCCTTTTGTCCTTTGGCGGAAAAATTAGAGAAAATTCACCCTTGGATTGAACATTTGGAATTCCTAATCCGCTTCCTGTTATATACTCAAAACACTGCATAGAACCTTGACCGGGCAAATGACTAATAATTTTAATATCACTTCTTTCGGCGACCCCCTCGCTCCACAGTTTTTGAACTGCCAAAAGCATTACCCTAAAGGCGCAACAAACGCAAGGACACTTGCCATCTGCTTGAGCAAACTCCCTTTTTATTATCTCACTTATCTCTTGAACGCTCTTGCCTTCGTTCTTGAGCAGTTTTCTTCTCACTCTTTCTGTTCTTTCATTGTGATATCTACCTATATCCTCCATTGTTATTTTTATCTTTCTCCCGCCATCATTTAAAATAATCGGTTTTAGTTTAAAATCGGGCGGCGGCTTTGCCCCGGGCATATGGGCTTCGGCTAAGCTTAAGGAAAACATCAACGGAAATATTAATACGGCTATGAAATTTCTGATTTTCATAATCTATGAGTGAGATTTCGCTTCATTCACTTCTTCTTTTATAAATATAATAAATTACTACTAATGAAAAAGGTAAGAGAAATATGGCTGGTTTATAGGGTGGTGCATATGCGGCAAAGAAACCATGCAATGTGTTAAAGAATGGTCCCTCCTCGCCACCGGGTATGGATTCGCAAACCATCGCGAAGATATCGCAAGTGGCAATAAGCCAGAGCAAGATACTTGCCATTACTACCTTTGAAAAGTGATGAATTTCGGAAAGTCTTTTAGCTCCCGATAAATAGAAAAGCCCAGCGGATAAAATCACCAATCCGCCCCATCCGCCTCTAAACATATCAGCAGGTATTTCCAGAATACCTAACAAAAGGCTCTTGCCGCTTATTGTCGTCAATATGTTAACAACTCCAAAAACCAAACTGACAACACCCAAAATGCCAAAGTATATCTGGGCTAATTTTCTATCCATTTATGCTACTCCTAACAACATCCATATCAAATGCAAAAGCCCGCCATAAAGGAAAACAACCGTTCCTAAAACGACTAAACTTCCCAGCAATTCCCGCCAGCCTTCCTTAAACATCATTACAAATGTCGCTACACAAGGAAAATAGATTGATACAAGCACTACTGCGGTTATCATCTGATATTTACTCATTTCAATAACTGAAAGTTGGGCAACTGCAAGATCTTTTCTTAAAAAAGCGGCAATCAACGGGCTTACAGTTTCTTTGGGCACGCCAAACCAATTGACAAACAAAGGCGACAAGGTATTACTTAACCATTGCATAAATCCGACAAGATATAAAATGTTCACTACTGCGCAGCCAAGCAAAACAAAAGGCACTGCCGTTTTTAAAAAACAAACTGTTCTCATCCGCAGTTTTTTCCCTACATTGCGAAAAGTAGGCATCTGATAAGTAGGCACATCTATTAGGATTTCCGGGGACCTTCCCGGGATCAGTTTGTGCATTATAAAACCAAAGATAAAATAACCAGCTAATAGATAAAGCAAAACCCAGCCCATTGTTGCCGGTATTACCTTTTGCATAATTCCAAGCTGAGCCCCGCAGGGAATAAATATTGCCAGCAAGGTCATCATTATAAAACGCTCTTTTTTTGTCTCTAAAATTCTACAGGCGGTAACCGCCGGCACATTACAGCCCAAAGAAAGAATGGTAGGCACAATTGCATATCCGTGCAAACCAATTTTATGCATTACTGTATCAATCAATACGGCTAATCTGGGCATATACCCAATATCTTCTAACAGTGTGAACATTAGATAAAATATAAACACTGCAGGTAGAACCACGCCAAGAGCGACAAACAGCCCCGATGTTAGCACGCCAAAAGCCTCAAAGCAATTATCTGCCGCCGGTTCTCCGATAAGTATATAATAAAGCCAATGCGGAAGTTGCGAAAAAAACCTTTGCGCCCATGGGAGGAAATGTTTATCGAACAATTTGACAAAAAATCCATCAGTGCATAATGTTCCGGCAAATGAACAAAATATGCTCCAAAAGCCGTATAAAACCGCAATGGCAATGGGTATGCCGCTTAAGGGCTTAATAGTAAGCTCTCCTAATGCATCTTTTAGTGTGTGTTCGTATTTACCAAAGGTTATGGTTTTTTTTGCTATTTTATCAATCAAACCCCAACGCTGGTCAGTAGTCAATCTCATTTTGCCGAGTCTCCTGCTTTCTCAATAATTTTATCTACTTTAATAGGCACTGCTTGTTTTATCCTTTCAACCAATTTCTTAATCCCCTCACCGCTTATTGCAATTGTAGGCACAACTGGAATTCCTAAAATTTGCTCCAATTTAACAACATCAATCTGAATATTTTTGTCCTCAGTAATGTCCCACATATTAAGAGCAAGGATAGTCGGATAACCATTTTCGATAATTTCTAATGCTAAATAAAGCCCGCGCTCTATTTTGGAGGCATCAATAACGCATATTACAAATGCATCTTTGTTATTGTGCAGCATAGCTACGGCTACTTCTTCGGCTTTATCCTTTGGCTCTAAAGAGAATGTGCCCGGCACATCTACTATCTCAACATCTTTATCTTCTAATCGAATATAGCCCTTAGTGTAATCAACCGTAGTTCCTGGATAATTTGATTCAATAACATTTGCACCGGTTAAACGGTTAAAAAATGCGCTTTTGCCTACATTGGGATGTCCCATCAATAAAATCTTTTTCATTCTCCTGAATCTACCCCGTTAGAAGTCCTGTTAGAAAAAATTTTAGGAAAATTTTTTCTATTGCTTAAAGAAATGCTCCAAGCGCAAAATCTTTCTTTATGAATAACAAATTAAGTCTTATCAAAAGCCGGACTTCTAACGGGGCTCACTACAATCTTCTCCGCTACACCCCTTCCCAAGGATGTGTGCGTCCCCTCAATTGATATTGTTAGCGGTCCCTTCAAGGGCTGTTTGGTTATCATCTCAACCCTTTTGCCAACTCTAACACCCATTCCAGATACCTTATGCATTATATCTTTTTCAATGCTTGCAATAAAAGCATTCTCTTTATAAGCCATTTCAGTTAATTTCTTTTTCACTGTTTTGCTTTCTCCGCCTTGATTTTTCGAACAGTAATTTTTTGAGCCATACCCTGCCCAATAACAATTGTATTCTTATTTACTTCTACAACAACCGGACCCCCTTGGCAAGAAACCACTCTGAAAACAGTCCCCTCCTGAATACCTCTTAATAAAAGTCTTTGTCTAAAGTTCTGCCCGCCTTGCATAGATACAACCTCTGCCCATTCCCCTGTTTTAAGATTGGTTAACATTTATTTTTTCAAACACCTTTTGTCTAAAAAATTTGCATCCATTGCAACTGTGTCTCAATTGCAATTATAGCACAAAAAAAATATCCGTCAACCTTCTTTGGGTTTATGGAGTTTATGGAGTTTATGGAGTTTATGGAGTTTATGGAGTTAAACCCAATAAACCCAACAAACCCTTTTCTATCGTAGCAAAAAGAGACTGCAAGCAAAAATATTCAAAAAGAGCGTTATGCTCCAAAGGATTAAAACCAATTGTTTTTCTGTTAAATTTCTTCGTTTTAAAAGCAAATGATGTATGTGCAACTTGTCGCGTTTAAAGGGGCTGGTTTTTTTAACCAAGCGCCTAAAAAAAGATAAAGAAGTATCTAAAATAGGCAGTCCCAATCCAATAATAGGCACCAACAATGCTATAGACGCAGTTGCTTTATGGCTTGTCAAGGTAGCAAGGGAGGCTAAAGAAAATCCCAGAAACAGACTTCCTGTATCGCCCATAAAAACTTTAGCTGGAGGGAAATTGTTTCTTAAAAAGCCTAAGCACGAACCCGCCAAAGCCATGGCAAAAAATGCAGGTATTATCATAGCCGAGACTAAAAATATAAAAAATAAACCCAATGAACTTATCAATACAATACCCGCCGCCAAACCATCTAAACCATCTATAAGATTTATAGCATTGGTTATTCCTACTAACCAAAGCATAGTGAATGGAACAGCGAAGATGCCCAGTTTTATGGGGCCTCCGAAGGGATTGCTTACCATCCTTACTATAAATCCCGATTTTATCAAAATAAGCGCTGCTAAAATTTGAATAGCAAATTTCAGCCGTGGGCTAACGCCTTTTGCATCGTCGCAAATTCCCAAAATTAATATCAATGAAGCAACCAAAATTATTATCGCAAATGGGATAAAATCTGATCTGAACAGGCTGAATTCTGTAATAAATGCAGTGAGCATAGCAAACATAAATCCGATATAAATAGCTATCCCGCCGAATCTGGTTACGATTCTATTATGGTCTTTCGCAGTCTTTTTTCTATCAATAATAGAAAATTTCAAGGCAAGGTAGCGAATACTTGGAGTAATTAAAAGAGTTACCGTCGCCGCAACCGCAAATATTAAAAGGTAATTCATATTTAACCTATTTTATGAAAAACTGTGGAATTTTCAAAATATTTTTCATCATTATTGTAGAAATTTTTGCCTCTAACCCATTGATCTTCCAGGTCTTATAATCTTGCATAGATTTTTCAATTATATTCTTAAGGCTTCTATTGCTTATTCCGCCTACCCGCATTTTTACTAATACCTCTGGAAAATGATATGTAGAAAGCCTGTGTTTATGTAAAAACCTAAGCATAATTTCATAATCTGCGGATATCTCCAAATCTGTGTTAAAATACCCGTATTTTTCATACAACTGCCTTTTGGCAAAAAATGTTGGATGAGGAGGCATCCATCCTTTTTCAAACAAATTTTCTCTGTAACTGCAGGATTTCCAATATCTGATTATTTTTTCTGTATTTTTCCTGCTTACATAAACCAAATTTCCCCATAAGCAATGCACATCTCTTTCTTCAAATATCTTTGCTATGTTCTTAATTACTTTATCAGTAGCAAAAAAGTCATCGGCATGCAGAAAACCCACGACCTCTCCTTTGGCAAGTTTTAATCCTTTATTCATAGCTTCAAAATGTCCGCTATCCGGCTCAGAGATAAATTTAGAAATCCTATCCCGATATTTATTGATAATTTTTAATGTTCCGTCTGTTGATTTCCCATCAATGATAACATACTCAATGTTTTTATAAGTTTGATTCAAAACGCTCTGGATAGCTTCCTCTATTGTATCTTTAGCGTTTAGAACTTCGGTAATTATAGAAATTAGCATAGTTGGCTAAACCTGTGCATTCACACTAAATTATGCACACTTCTCAGTTAGTTTATTGCTTACAGCTGATATAAAAATTTTCCAAAACTAAAACATCCATTTTTGTCCTCAAGAAACAATTTAGAGCATCCTGCGGAGTATTAACAATGGGTTCGTTTTCATTCAATGAAGTATTTAAGACAATGGGAATTCCTGTCAAATTTTCAAATTCCTTTATTAAGTCATAATATTTAGGATTAATTTCATAATTTACTGATTGCATCCTCCCTGTCCCGTCAATATGGCATATCGCCGGGATTAACTCTCTTTTCTCTTTTCTAATTTTATAAACCTTCTCCATAAACGGCACAGGAAGACTGCTCTCAAAGTATTCCCCTGCCTTTTCTTCTAAAATAGAAGGAGCAAACGGCCTGAACCACTCTCTTTTCTTAATTCGTGAATTTAAAACATCCTTCATTTCTTTTTTTCTTGGGTCAGCCAAAATACTTCTATTGCCCAGAGCCCTCGGACCGCATTCGGTTCTTCCTTGAAACCAGCCGACAACTTTACCATCGGCAATATTTTTCGATGCTCTCCGAATCAATTCTTTCTCATCCAGCTTTTCATACTTTACGGCTTTCTTTTCTAAAATTTGCTTGATTTCTTTTTCATCAAAACTTGGTCCCCAAAAAGGAGAATTCATAACAAATTCCCTCGGCTTGTCTAAAATTTGATTCCACAAATAAAAGGCTGAGCCAATTGCTCCTCCCGCATCATAAGCGGCAGGCGGGATATAAATATTTTCGAAAGAAGTCATATCAGCAATCTTTCCATTGGCTAAACTATTTTGTATGCATCCCCCGGCTAAAGCAATACTCTTTAACCCTGTTTTTTTATACAAATGATTTAAAATATGAAAAAATGCCTCTTCATAGATTGACTGAGTTGAAGCCGCAATATCCCGAAATCTCTGGCTCAATTCTTCTCCTTCCTTTCTTGGCTTGCCCAAAAGCTCCGACAATTTATCGGAAAATAATCTGCCGATTAGCGGCTTCTCATTTAACCAAGTCATTTCTACGCCTTGACTATCGTGGAGAAAATAAGATGTATCCAACTTAAATAAACCATTATTTTTTAACTTAACTATTTCCCTCATTTTATCCAAATAAGTTGGCTCACCGTATGCAGAAAGTCCCATTACCTTGTATTCGTCTCCATAATTACAAAAGCCTAAAAATTGCGTTAAAGCAGTATAAAAAATTCCTAAGGAATGGGGGAATTCTACTATATCCGAAATTTTAATTTTATTTTCTTTGCCAACACCGGTCATTACGCTAACAAAATCACCAAAACCATCTATTGAAACAACTGCCGCCTCTCTTAATGGAGAAACAAAAAAACTGCTGGCAATATGCGCTCGGTGGTGTTCAACATTAACAACCTTTGCTTTTATTTTGTTTTCACTAACTTCCAAATCTTGAGCTAAATTTGCTTTTATGCTTTTAAATTTTTCGTAATTATTCAATCGCTGTTTTAAGAAGGAAAGCTTTGGTTTTTTTAAGAATACTCTTAAAATTTTCTTATGAAATCGAGCCAAAGGATTGCGGGAAAGAGTAATATAATCTACATCTTTAATACCTATATCGGCATAAGAAAGACACCATTTAATTGCCTCAGAGGGAAATCCTGCCCAATGCTTTATTCTTCTAATTCTTTCTTCCTCAATTGCGGCAATTAACTTCCCGTCAACTACAATCGCCGCTGAAGAATCGCCATGATATGCATTAATTCCTAAAATATTCAATTTAATTTTCCCTTCTTTCCCATCTCATATATCTTTGCATCTACAAGAAAACGAAACCAGAAACCCTGGAGAAAATGAAAAATCAAGCCTTCTTTTCCATCAAGAAAACCGAGCCGAAAAAAATAGCGGTAGATAAAGTAAAAAAAAGGGCGTATAAACATAGGCAATGTATAATATTTTTTCCTCAACCATCTTTTTTTTTCTATGGGACTGCCTTTTATATCGGGCTTAATTTTATAATTCTTATGGGTTCTTCTATAAACCTTATTCTGAATTGTTTCAACAGCTTCAAGACTCGCCCATCTGTTATGGCGGAATACCCAATTATCAAGGTCTGATGTTACTGTATCAATAATGTCTTTTTTCAAAGTTTTAATCTTACCGTTAACATAAAAATGCTGGTCATAAATTCTATCTTCGCATCTACCGCAATCTTTCCTGAAAATTCTTAGATGGTATGCAGGATAATGGCCACCATGCTTAATCCATCTACCCATAAACACTGTTTTTCTTGAAACTAAAAAACCATCCGCGATATCAACAGGTCTTGAGAAAATCCCTTTGAGCTCTTCAGAAAGTTCAGAGCTAACCCTCTCGTCAGCATCCAAATGAAAAATCCACTCCTTATTTATCGGGAGGTTATCCTGCGCCCAGTTTCTTTGTTTTCCGTAATCCTTAAAAGGATGCTGATAAATTTTATCGGTATAACTCTTTGCAATCTCTAATGTTTTATCAGTACTCCCTGAATCCACAATAAATATTTCATCCACCCAGTCATAAACACTTTTTAAACATTCCTCTATATTTTTTTCTTCGTTATAGGTTAGGATTATAACTGACAAAGGAAGTTTAGCCATTTTTTTATGTTTCAATTTTCTAAGGTTTCTTTATATACCTTTATCATCTTCTCCGCCACTTTATCTATATCATAATACTTTTCTGCAAGTCTCCTTCCATTAATGGCTATCTCTTTTTTCAATTCGGAATTTTCAAGAATCTGTTTCATTCCGTTATAAACGCTTTCAGCATTTGTATTAACTATAACACCTGCCTTGTTTTTTTCAATCTCTTTATAGATTCCTACCTTATTAGATATAACTGCAGGAAGCCCGCAAGCCATTGCTTCAACTATAACCATACCAAAGTTTTCGGAATAAGATGACAGAACAAATAAATCACTGCCGGCAAAAGCCATCAATTTCTTCCTCCCCGTAAGCATCCCAGTAAAAGTTACCTTTTCCCCTAATCCATAACTCCTAATCCATCCCTTAACCTTTTCAATATATCCTTCC
>DAOWIN010000140.1 GCA_030640885.1 Candidatus Omnitrophota bacterium | reverse complement strand
TCTCCATGGCAATCTCAGCACGGAAAATAGTCAGTTGTATTAGCTTGTTAGGTTTTATGATTATTTTATATCTATACTATTCTTTTAATCTTTGCAATTAACTGTTTCTTCAAACCGACCATATTGACCCAAGAAATATGAGAATATTGCCTTGTATCAAAGTGTAACTTTTTATTATCGACCTCATCTTCTCTACAAGTGCGTATAACCGGAATGCCCAATCCCATAGCGTATCCTGCTTCGTAATACACTCCTTGATTTTGTCCAGTAAAATCTGCTACGATAAATCGACTCTCCTTTATATCTGCAATTATTTTGTCACAAATTTTTTCGTCATGTTGGCTCGGATCAGACTTTACGGCGTTAAATTCATTACATTCGTAACAAGCGCTTTGAACGGTTTTAAAAAGACCTTCTGCAAAATCCGTATTAAATCCAAATGCAACAAATACTTTTTTACTATAGACATTTATTTCTTTTAACTTCTCATATTTTCCCCATCCTTCTATTGTCAATTTGCAAGTATAATGATCTGTTTTATCTTGGATTCTTATATATTTTTGTTTGCGTAGAAAATCTATTATTGTAACAAGACTATTTGGTTTAAAAAGAAAAAAACGAGCATAATCATTTAGATATATATCCACGAAATCAGTTAATGTCACAGCCTCCTTTCCTAAATATTTCAAAACGCTATCCACTTTTTCCATTACAGTTAATCGTTTATATGATAAAACAATTTCGGGTATTTTTAAAAGCATTTCTGTATTGAGAAGCAGAAAATTTTCTCTATTTGAATTGTTACGGATATGTCCAGAAAAAAGAGTTTTATCATCTTCAGTAATACTTTCCAAGTTTATATCCTCAAAAGCTTCTTCTGTAATCTGATAATAACCGCACTGCGGACAAGTAAAGAAAAAAATACCACTCCGCAGGTCTTCTTCAAAATTATTAGATGGGCTTTCACAAATTTTACAGTTTTTGGTTTCCATTTTAATTTTTTAATCTAACAATTAATACACGAACTTCCTTGCAAGTTTGAAATAAAAGTCTATTTCTTTTCTAATAAAAACTTTAGTCTTTGCTCCAATTCTTCCCTCTCCGGCAGATATAATTTATATCTGGAAACAAATAATTTATTAGAAATTCTTCCCAAAGCATATTTTACCAAAATATTGTCTTTCTTTGCTCCAAGAACAATCCCTATAGGCGGCTTGTCATTATCCGCTTTTTCTTCTGCCCTAAAATAATTCAGATACATATTCATCTGCCCAATATCTTGATGGGCAACTTTACCAACTTTCAAATCTATCAATACAAAACATTTTAAAATGGTGTGATAAAACACCAAGTCAACATAAAAGTGAGTGTTATCCAAAGTAATTCTATACTGACGAGCAACAAAGGCAAACCCTTTTCCTAATTCCAATAAAAACATCTGTAAATTATCTATTATCTTCTGCTCTAATTGTTTTTCATTATATCTATAATTTTCTGGAAGATTTAAAAATTCCAATATATAAGGCTCTTTTATAGCATCTCTGGGTTTTTCTATAATTTGCCCTTTTCTAGCGAGTTCCAATACACTTTTTTTGTCTTTGCTTAATGCAATCCTTTCAAAAAGCATAGAATTCGTCTGTCTTTTAAGTTCTCTTACCGACCAGTTTTCTTTAATGCATTGCTTTTCATAAAAAGACCTTCCTAAATCATCTGAAACGCTTAAAAGCTCCACATAATGACTCCAAGATAATTTTCCAGACAGCGTCTGGAATTTTGGATATTTTAAATAAACTAATCTCATTAAATACACATTGCTCTTGCTAAAACCTTTGCCATACTTCAATTTTAAATCCTTAGATAACCTTGATAGCAATTCTGAACCATACTCTGCCTTTTCTCCACCCTTCTGTTCATAATCTACAATTCTTTTCCCCACTTCCCAGTAGGTTCTCACTAGAATAGTGTCAATGGTTTGGACAACTTGTGCTCTACTTTTTTCTAACAGTTCTCCGATAGAATTGATTAACAGATTATATTTTTTATGAAAAACTGGCTTAACCATTGCCCATCTCCTTTTACAACAATTGTAGTAAAAATTTACAACAAAGTTAAGGAAAAATTACCAGTAGGCAGAAGTTTGGAATGAAAGTTATTTATGAACTTTGGCAAAAATCTTAGCATAAAGGAATTTTTGTGTTTTGAGCGGACATTAACCAAGCCGCAAGCTACAAGCTTCAGGCTACAGGCAAAACCAAGAATTAAGATTTCTGTCTTAATCTTGCTTGAAACTTGCAACTTGTTGCTTGTTGCCTGTTTTTTTTGCCCTGCCGAAACGCAGATTTTAGCGTTAAGAAAAAATCAGGGAGCGAAAAATGCAAGAATTCCTTTTAATTATGTCCTTTGGGGGAAATTGCCCAAGTTTAGTTATTTTTTACTTCACCAGAAAATTCAAAATTGCAGTCATGGCAATGGCAGCAGTGTCTGTTCTCAATACCCTCTCGCCCAAATCAACAAGAATAACCCCATTTTTCTCGGCGAGCTCAATCTCTTGATTAGTCCATCCCCCTTCGGGACCGATAAAAAAAATAATGTTCTTTGTTTTCTGTAAAGAAATTTCTTTTAACCCCTTTCTTTTGCCCAACAATGAAGGCATTAGAGCTAAATCGTATTGAGAATTTTGGGAGATTAAATCCTTAAAATTTACTATATCATTGATATAGGGCGGTTTCGCCCGCCCGCATTGCTTGCAGGATTCCAGAGCAATTTTTTGCCATCTTTGTAGATATGCTTTTTCCTTAGATGGACGGACAATTGTTCTCTCGGTAATCATTGGTATAATTCCCCAAATTCCTAATTGAGTTGTTTTATCAATAATATCTTCAATCTTCGCTTTTTTGGGAATTGCTTGCACCAAAGTTATTTCTACTTTGTTCTGCTCTTTTCTCTCCTGGACTTTCTTAATCTCTATTACTGTTTCTTGTGAAGAAACCTTTTTGATAATTCCGTAATACTCTTTCCCGCTATTATCAAAAACAACAACATCGTCTTTCGCTTTTAGCCGCATCACCCGCACGAGATGATGATTTTCTTTGCCGCTAACAAATATTTCTTTTTGTTTAACATTTTCCGATGGGACAAAAAAACGGCTCATAACCTTGTTCCCACCTCTTTTAATCTATCTACCGTCTTCTCTTTTCCTAACACAGAAATTAATTCAAACAACCCTGGACCTACGGACATATTGCTTAAAGCCGCTCTTAGGGGATGGATAAGCTCGCCGCCCTTCATCTTATTTCCGGCAATTATCTGCCGACAAACCTTTTCTATATTCTCAGCGTCAAAATTGTCTAAATCCGTTAACTGTTTTATTAACTCCCGCCAAACTTCTTTATCTAATTTTTTTATCTTTTCCATTGCCTCTGCGGAATAATTTAACTTTGCTGGAGAAAAGAAATAATCGGCTATTTCGCCAATTTGAGCCAAATATTTCATCCTTCCTTTAAGTAGGTTGACAATCCTCTCTAAATAATCAAAATCATAGTTTTCAGAAATTAGCTGCGCCTCTTGCAAAAAAGGGACGCAAAGTTCGGTTATCCTTTTTGTTTCAGCTTGCTTAATATATTGGGCATTAAGCCAATTTAGTTTATCAATATTAAATATTGCCTTTGTTTTGTTAACTTTAGACAAGGAGAAATTTTTTATCATCTCGGTTAAGGAAACTATTTCTCGGTTGCCTGCCGGCGCCCAGCCCAAAAGAGCAAGATAATTAACCAAGGCTTCGGATAAATAGCCTTTTTCTCGATATTCTCCCACTGCGGTTGCTCCATAACGCTTAGAAAGACGCCCACCGCCCGGCTCCATAATCAAGGGCATATGAGCAAATTTAGGAACCTGCCAATTAAGCGCTTGATAGAATAATATTTGTTTAGGCGTATTAGAAATATGGTCATCACCGCGAATTATATGTGTAATCCCCATCTCATTATCATCAACTACGCAAGCAAAATTATAGGTTGGCGAACCGTCGGATTTCATTAACACTTGGTCTTTGATTTCTCCGCTGTCAAATTCAATCTCGCCGTGAATTAAATCCTTTACCTTAATCTTCTGCGGATGCACTTTAAAAATAACGGCTTTTCCCTTCGGTTCTCGGTTCTCGGTGCTCGGTTCTCGGTGTTTAGACTGGTGACTGGCGACTGGCGACTGGCGACTTTCTTCATAGGCTTTTCCTTCATCCAATAACTGTTTAGCGTATTTCCTATAAATATTTATCCGCTCGCTTTGAAAATAAGGCCCCTCGTCGCAATGCAAACCCAGCCAGTGCAAATCAGCTAAAATTTTTTCTACCAATTCTTTATTTGAACGCTGTCTGTTAGTATCCTCAATCCTTAAAACAAATTTCCCCTCTTTAGCTTTAGCAAATAAAAAATTAAACAAGGCAGTGCGCGCACTGCCTAAGTGTAATGAACCGCTTGGACTGGGAGCAAACCTAACCTTTAACATATTCTATCCCCCTCTGTATTGCCTCCTTATTCAGCAACAACAATTCTGCCTTATTTAAAACCTTCTCCAATGCCGTAAATACACTCTCTTTAGAAAACATTTTCTTTTGTTTAAGATAAGCACCCAGAATTACCATATTGGCTATTTTTACCTGTCCTAATTTAACAGCAATCTCGGTTGCCGGAATTTCTATTACTTTTATATCCTTTCTCTCTATTTCTTTCTGCACCAAAGAAGTATTTAGGAATAACCTCCCTCCTTTTTTAACGATATTTTTGAACTTAGCCAAAGAAGCCACATTCATTATTATTGCTGTATCGGGAAGAATTACTAAAGGAGAAGAAATTAAATTATCCGAAATTATCACCATACAATGAGCTGTGCCGCCGCGCATCTCAGCACCATACTTGGGAATACAAGTTACATTTCTCCCTTCAAGCATTGCGGCATAAGCAAGCATTCTGCCCATTGTTACTATCCCTTGTCCGCCAAAACCCGCACAGATAATTTTTTCAGTCATTGCTTAAACACCCCCAAAGGAAAATAGGAAATCATCTTTTCCTCTATCCATTTTGCTGTTTCTCCGGGCGATATTCCCCAATTAGTTGGACAAGCAGAAAGAATTTCTATCAAAGAAAAACCCTTGTTTTCCATTTGAATTTGAAATGCCTTTTTTATCGCCTTTTTTGTTTTAGCGATATTGCTTGCTGAATTAATTGCCACCCTTTCAATGTAAGTGCTTCCCGGCAAAATAGAAAGCAGTTCGCAAACCTTCAAGGGATAACCATCTCTTTTTGTATCTCGCCCCTGAAGAGTGGTTGTTGTTTTCTGCCCAATAAGCGTAGTTGGCGCCATCTGCCCGCCGGTCATTCCATAAATGGCGTTGTTAATAAAAAAAACAGATATATTTTCCCCGCGATTGGCGCAATGAATAATTTCGGCAGTGCCAATGGAAGCGAGGTCGCCGTCTCCTTGGTAGGTAAATACAATTTTATTCGGATGAATTCTTTTTATACCTGTAGCTACGGCTGGCGGTCTTCCGTGGGCGGCTTCGGCAACATCAAAATTCCAATAATCATAGGCAAGGACAGCACAACCCACTGGAGCAATACCAATAACTTTTTCACGAATTCCTAACTCATCAATTATTTGACAAATTAAACGATGAGCAATAGTATGCCCGCACCCCGGGCAATAATGCATCGGCACATTGCGTAAGGATTTAATTTTTTCTTTATTGTTTTCTTTAATCATTTCTTTTTTCTGGCTTGAAGCCTGCAGCCTGCAGCTTGTGGCATATTCTTATTATCTCCTCTTCCTGTGGTATCCCTCCTCCTCCGCGCC
>DAOWIN010000098.1 GCA_030640885.1 Candidatus Omnitrophota bacterium | reverse complement strand
GTCTGCACTGACAGTCCAGTTGCATGAGCCAGTGAGAGTGATGTAGTCATCAATAATGCAAAATTTGTTATGCATAATACCTGCGCCACTTATCAGTTTTATATTGATGCCTTTGTTCTCTAAAAATCTGCTCTTGGAATATTCATAAGTGGGCTGCTCTTCATCCAGACAGACCTTAACATCTACACCCCTATCCTTTGCCTTAACTAATGCTATAGCTATGGGTTTTGAGGTAAAATAATACATTGCTACATAGATATAACTTTTGGCATTATCAATTGCCGAAACAATTTCTTGAGCACAATTATCTTGCGGCGAGAATAAAACTCTTACCCTGTTTAGAAATTTATCTCTAACGGGGCTTGTTTGAGAGGTGGTTTTAGAAAGGTCTTGAGCAGTAGATAAAGAAGAAAACGCAAAGATTGCGATAGATAACAAAACAAAAATGGAAATTTTTTTCATATTATTTTACTTTCTCTAACACTTCTTTTTTACTTCTGCTTATATCAGCTATTCATCTTCTCTCTGTCTCTTCGGATACGGCTTATACGTTTACGCTCCACTTCTTTAAGATTCGCTTTCCTAAGCCGGACATGCTTGAGAGTAATTTCAACTAATTCATCATCTTCAATAAATTCCAGAGCAGACTCAAGGGTCATTTGTCGGGGAGGTATAAGTTGGATTGCTTCATCGGCGCCTGAGGCGCGCATATTAGTTAATTTTTTTCCCCGCAAGGCATTTACAACAAGGTCAACTCCTTTATTATTCACACCAATAATCATTCCTTCATATAATCTATCTCCCGGTTTGATGAAAATATCTCCCCGCGGCTGCAGATTATATAATGCGTATGCAACTGCATCGCCATCTGCATGCGAGATAAGAACACCACTTTGACGCCTTGGCATTTCTCCTTTATAGGTTTGATATTCAAGAAAATTTTGGTACATAACACCATTGCTGCGAGTCATTATCAAAAAGTCGTTTCGAAACCCAATTAGAGCTCGCGAAGCAACAACAAAATTCATATGGATAGCCCCGGAAGAAGTTGTTTTTAAATCTTTCATTTTTGCCTTCCGCATTCCTATCGCCTGCATAACCGCACCTTGATATTGACTATCTACTTCAACAACTACTTCTTCAACCGGTTCAAGCAACTGTCCACCCATTTTCTTCATAATAACCTGCGGCCGGGAAACCTCCATTTCGTATCCTTCGCGCCGCATTGTCTCAATTAGAATTTCAAGATGCAGTTCGCCTCTGCCTGAAACCTTAAACCGCTCTCCATTATCAACTTCTTCAACTTTAATACCAACATTAATCATAGTTTCATGTTCAAGCCGCTCGCGTAGATGCCGCGATGTCAAAAATCGCCCTCCGTCTTTGCCGGCAAGAGGGCTTGTATTATGAGAGAAATTCATAGAAATAGTGGGCTCATCAATCTTGATAGCGGGTAATCCTTTTGGTTCATTAACACAGGCAAGTGTTTCTCCAACCTTCACATCATCAATGCCGGAAATTGAAACAATGTCCCCAGCCATGGCTTCCTGGGTTTCAATCCTTTTTAACCCGCGGTATTTCATTAATTTGGTTACTTTACCTTTTAAAATAGCACCATCGCGTTTCACAAGAGCCACAGGGTCCCCAATATGAATAGAACCATGAAAAATACGGCCAGTCGCTATGCGTCCAACATACGAATCATAATCAAGCATAGTTACCAACATCTGAAAAGGCAGTTCCGGATCAGCAACCGGCGGCAATACTCTATGCAAAATGGTTTCTAAAAGCGGTTTTATAGACTTCCTCGGTTCATCAAGATCAAGCACTGCATAACCATCTTTTCCGGAAGAATAGATTATGGGAAAATCAAGCTGTTCATCAGATGCGTTCAGTTCACAGAAAAGGTCAAATGTCATATCAGCAACCTCATCCGGACGGGCGTTGGGACGGTCAATTTTATTGATGACAAGAATTGGCTTCAGATGTAACTCCAGCGACTTTTTTAATACAAATTTCGTCTGCGGCATAGGTCCTTCAACTGCATCCACGAGAAGAAGCACACCATCGACCATTTTAAGAATACGCTCCACCTCGCTGCCAAAATCAGCATGCCCCGGCGTATCAACGATATTACACTGTACCTCTTTATATTCAAAAGACGCATTTTTTGATAAAATGGTAATTCCCCTTTCTTTCTCAAGGGGATTTGAATCCATAACCTCTGCTTCACCTTCCTTAAATTTATGAGCTCCTGTCCATCTAAGGAGAGCGTCAACAAGGGTCGTTTTTCCATGGTCAACATGGGCAATAATCGCAAGATTCCGTACATCTTTTCTTCTTTTCTGGTTAGGCATAATTTTTAATTACTTAAAATTGTAATGTTTCCTTACTGCTTCTTTTATATCCCAAGCGCAGGATAACCCCTTGGGAAAAATAACAAAATCCCCTTTGCCAAAACTCACGCTTTCGCCATCTTTGGTCTCCACTATAACCTGGCCTTCAAGAAGATAGCATTCCTCTATACTATCATAATACCAATCAAAACGCGAAATTTCTTTCTCCCATATCGGCCAATCAAACACACCCATCTCTTTAAGCTGCTCTTGCGTTAATTTTTGTACTTTTATTCCCATCTTTACCTCCTCTTCATCAATTCCAATGCGAATTTGCACGCTTGGTAGCACTAACAAGTTTTTTACTGACTAATCCAACGAATAGAATATGCTTGCACACGCAAGAAGCACCTAATTGCATATTTTATTATACCAATTTATACCAATTTATACAATTATTTTCTTTCAAGAAAACCCTTTAAATAACTCAATATGAACAAAAAGCCCTTTGGCTTACTCGCCAAAGGGCTTTTTGTTCAGGTCTTTCTCCGCCTTAGACGGACCAGGATCAAAAATTTCTTTGTTTTGTTTAGGTCCTTCTCCGCCTAAGGCGGATCAGGATCAAATTTTGCGAAGCAAAATTTGGCGTCCCCAACCGGATTCGAACCGGTGTTATCAGATCGAAAATCTGGTGTCCTAGGCCAGGCTGGACGATGGGGACAACCGAAAATTCCTTTGAAATTTTCGGTAATTTCCAATTTCCAATAAATACCAATTTCCAATTTCCAAAAAATTCTTTAGATATTAAGATTTATCATTCGCCGAAGGCGAATGGTTGGTGAGCCGCCTTGGTCTCGAACCAAGCACAACCGCCTTAAAAGGGCGGTGCTCTACCAGATGAGCTAGCGGCCCACAAATTAAATTTATTATCTCAAAAAGCTTTGTAGTTATAGCACTACGACTAACTATGTTTTTATCCTTCGCTTCGCTCAGAATCTCGCCCTGCACCATACGTTTCAGGACTCGCCTGCAAGTATTATTAAAGACAATTTCTTTATCGCCTCTATAAGGATTTGGCGAGAAAAGGAAAAAATAAACAAAAAATTACCCTCAGCCGCCTTTGGCGTCTTCGGCTCTCGCTTCGCGAGTGAGGAAAGGCGGTGCTTTACCAGATGAGCTAGCGGTCCACAACAAAAAAATTTGAAATTTAGCAAAAATTTCAAATTACAGATTTTCTTTATCTTTTCTTACTTACAACCTGCAGCTCATTTTATACTTCCCTAATCTCTTCTTCTTTCTTCTTTAATGCCTCATCTATTTGTTTAATATAACTGTTGGTAAGCTCTTGCACCCTTTCCTTGTCTCTAAATCTTTCATCCTCGCCTATCTTTCCTCCCTTCTTTAAATTTTCTAAACGCTCGTTTGCTTCTCTTCTTTCAGCGCGGACAGAAATTCTTCCCTGCTCGGTAATCTGATGGGCGAGTTTAACTATCTCCTCCCTTCTTTGAGCATCTAATTGGGGAATTGTTATCCGAATCATTTTCTTATCACTTTCCGGTGAAAAACCTAAGTTTGTTTTTAATATTGCCTTGCGTATTTCTTCTATTGAGGCAATATCCCAAGGCTGAACAACCAAAAGACGCGGGCCAGGATTAGTAATAGAAGCTAACTGCTTTAACGGCACCAAACTCCCATAGTATTCCACTTTTATATTTTCTAATATATGAGGTGAAGGACGATTAGTTCTTAGATTGGAAAGTTGTTGGTTTGTTGTTTCTAAACTCTTTTTCATCTTCCCTGCCATCTCTCCAAAAACCTCTTTTTCTCCTATCCTTTCTTCCATTTTTAATAAGCATGCAACTTACGGAACGAAGTGCTCGTAAGTTGCTATGCGCATTAAACCCAGCACTAATTTTCTGCTGCGGTTAAACATCCCTGAAAAATTAGTGCTGGGTAAATTCAGCTATACAATTTAGTCTCCTTGTAGTCGCCTAAATTGTGGCTTCATTCACTCTACCAGCGTTCCAATCTTCTCGCCCAAAATAACCCGGCAGACATTCCCTTTTTGCAACAGGTTAAAAACAATGATAGGAATCTTATTCTCCATACATAAAGAAACTGCCGTTGCATCCATTATTTTAAGCTTCCTATTCAAAATATCAATAAAACTCAATCTATCTATCTTTTTAGCATCTTTTACCTTTTTAGGGTCAGCAGAATAGATGCCATCTACCTTTGTTGCTTTTAGGATAACCTCCGCTTTAATCTCGGCGGCACGCAAAGCCGCTGCGGTGTCAGTAGTAAAGTAAGGATTACCTGTCCCGCCGGCAAAAATGACTATTCTTCCTTTTTCCAAATGTCTCATCGCCCTTCGCCGAATATACGGCTCGGCCAACTGTTCCATCTTAATTGCTGTTTGCAAACGGCTGAATACGCCTAACTTTTCCAGGGCGCTCTGCAAAGCCATTCCATTAATTACTGTAGCTAACATCCCCATATAATCAGCAGTTGCCCGATCAATTCCTCCGTTCACCCCTTTTACTCCGCGAAAAATGTTTCCTCCGCCGATAACTATTGCCACCTCGCTTCCTAAATCCTTGATTTCTTTTATCTCCTCGGCAATAGAAAAAATGATATTGGATTCAATCCCGTAGTTTAAAGCCCCTTGCAAAACCTCTCCGCTCAATTTTAATATAATCCGTTTATATTTTGGGGTAGGCATCATAAATTTTCCCTTTCTTACCTGAAGCTTGCAGCCTGCAGCTTGTTTTTATATCTCTCCCAATTCATATCTAACAAATCTTTTGATAACTATATTTTCTCCTATCTTGGCAACCAACTCTTTCAAATAATCTATTATTTTAATATCTGTGTCCCTGATAAAAGATTGGTCAAGTAAGCAAACCTGCTCATAAAATTTTCTCAGTTTCCCTTCCATAATTTTATTAACAATATTTTCATCCTTTGCTTTATCAATTTGGGCTTTTAAAACATCTTTTTCTTTCTCTTCCACTTCTGTTGGAACATCTTCTTTTTTGATATAAAGAGGATGGGCGGCGGCAACCTGCATAGCAATATTTTTGCCGAATTTTTTAAATTCCTCATTGCGAGCAACAAAATCGGTTTCGCAGTTTATTTCTACTAAAACCCCAATTCTCCCGCGATGCACATAGGAAAAAATAGCCCCTTGGTTG